>NZ_JBDNWF010000004.1:0-114136 GCF_047721125.1 Acetobacter papayae
TGCCGGGGCTATGAGAATGTCTTGCTTGTTGAAAATGGCCTGTATTGCCTCACGAAACCATGTGCGGAACCTGTGTGCCTGTATCACCGGCCCAGCCTGTAACAGGGCTCCGGCCAGCAGGCGGTCGCGTGTGGCCGGGTCATAGGCCTGCGGGTTGGTACGCAGGCGGGGCAGATGCAGGTTGCCGCCCTCGGCAGCGGTCATGAGAAAAGCAGCGGCCCGTGCGCGTTCCACTTCGGGCAGTTCTACTACATGCCGGGTGCCCAGATGGTTCATGATACGGGTAATGCCATGTTCAAGCTCGGGAGCAAGATTTTTGGCAAACCACCCACCTAGGCGGGCTACCCGCAGGGTGCCGGTCTGGCTGTCCGCTACTGTTTCGGCCACGCTGGGTGGAGTTTCTGAGGTCAGGGCAGAAAAGACAAGCCGCAGGTCGGCGGCATTGCGGGTAAACGGTCCGATTGTGTCAAGGCTGGCGGCAAAGGGATAAACCCCGTCGAGCGGCAGCTGTCCATAAGTGGGGCGCAGTCCCCACACGCCGCACAGAGAGGCAGGAACCCGGATGGAACCATTTGTGTCCGAACCAAGGGAGAAAGGCAGCAGACCCGCCGCTACACTGGCAGCCGAACCGCCCGAGGAGCCTCCAGCCAGTTTGGCTGGGTCATGCGGGTTGGCGGTGCGGCCGTAATGGGCGTTTTCGGTTACAAACCCGTAGGCGAATTCATCCATGTTCAGTGTTGCGACAGGAATGGCCCCGGCCCGGATCAGCCGGGTAATGACCAGCGCGTCCTGTGTGGCGGGCGGTGTATCCGCCAGCGCCATGGACCCTGCGGTGGTGGTCATGCCTTCCAGATCGAAAAGATCCTTCACCCCGAAGGGTACACCAGCCAGAGGACCGGGTGTGCCCCCGGCATCCAGATACGCGTCCTGTGCCGCCGCAGCATTCATGGCGCGTGTTGCCAGAACGTTTGTTACGGCATTCAGGCCATTGTCCCGCCGGGTGATGTCTTCCACGGTTGTTCGGATAATGTCGCTTACCCGCGCCTTTCCAGCGCGCACACTCTCTGCCAGTGTCTGCACGCCCGCTGTCATGGCACATATCCAAAAGCGGGTGCGCAATGGTCCGAAAGAGGGAAGTCTTCAATCAGATCAGAATAATGCTGGAGGATGCGCATATTTTGCACAATGCCCGGCAGGTGGTCGGTAGCGAGTTCAAGCCTTACCAGCCGGGCCAGTGCCTGCACGTCTTCCTCACTCGGGAAAGGTGCTGATGTGCTCATGAAAAGACGCCTCCTGCTATACTGCCGATCCATTCGCCCCGGCGTAAGGGGGCGTTTTTTGTGTCTGTTTACAGGTCCAGCACCAGTGTGCCCGAACGTGCTCGGCTTACGCACAGCATGATAGTGCGGCGCTGGTCATGCTCGTTTGGTGTGCGCACGCTGTCGCGGTGCAGGGGATCGCCTTCCAGCAGGCGCACTTCACACGCACCGCATAGCCCTTCCTCGCAGGAATATTCGATATCGACCCCGGCATCCGTCAGGGCTTCGAGAATGGACTGATCCTTGCCAACAGCAATGGTGGTGCCGCTGCGTGCCAGCCTGACACTGAACCCCTCATCCGCCGCTATAGGCATGGCGGCACTGTCAGCCTCAAAGCGTTCGATATGGACTGTGCTGGGGTCACGGTCCTGTGTCAGAGTCGTAAATTCGGCCAGCATCCGTGTAGGGCCGCAGCAGTAGAGGTCAGCTTGCGGTCCATGTTCGGCTATGATTGCGGCCATTGAGGTGACACGGCCACCGCATGCATGGATATGCAGCCCCGGCCTGCCGGAAAGCTGCGCATGCAGGAATGTTTCCTCCACCGAGCGGGCCCAGTAATGCAAGCAGACCGTGTGGCCACCAGCCACCAGCGCATCATGCATACACAAAAGGGCCGTAACCCCGATCCCGCCTGCCAGCAGCACGTTATCGGTTGCCCCTTCGCGCAGGCTAAAATTGTTTCTGGGCGTGCCAATTCGGATGGTATCGCCCACGCTGAGCGTATCATGCAGCCATTGCGAGGCTCCACGTCCGTCCCGCACGGCCTTGATGGCGATGGTATAGGGAGCGGATGACAGCAGGGAGTATTGTCGGCTCCGGCCATCGGGCAGGTGTACGTCGATATGGGCCCCCGGTGTTGCCGGGGGCAGGGGGGTGCCATCCTCGGCCTGCAGGGTCAGCAGGCAGATGTCCCGCCCGGCAACCTGCCGGGCGGTAATGACGGCCAGCCGGGTGGAGAGGACCGAACCTTCAGAAGACACCGTAGGTAATTCCCATGGTCTGGATCCATTTGCGGTATTTCTGCCCCAGCAGGTCGCTGCGGTGGTGCAGTTCCAGCCGCAGATCAACCGGGATACGTTCGGGGCGCTGTGTATCGACAATGCCCGCATCCTGCGCATAGACAATGTCCTGACGGCGGCGCACATCTTCAACCGTCGGTTGCGGGTTGAAGTTCATGGCGCAGCAGATACGCACGATGCTGGTCTGCTGATCGACCATCTGCGTGGTCAGGAACGTGCAGAAACGGTCATCCTCATTGCCCAGATGCTGGTCTTCGGGGTTCTGGATAACCAGACGCTTTTTGAAATACGCCACAAGCGGGCGAAAGCATTTGTAAGCGTAATAGGCAATGACCGGGATCTGACGCGGGTCGCCATAAGGCTGGGTTACGCGCACCTCGCTGGTGACCAGCCCTTCCTCTGTCAGTTCCACATCATAGGGGGCGATGGGGTCGGGGTTGTCGTAAATGCCGTTTACCCCGGCATGCACAAACGGAAAATGGCTGGGGTCCATGAAGTTTTCGACCGCGCGATACCCGGAGCGGAAGGTATAGGGGCCGCAATGCACCTTCTGGTAGCTGGCGTCGTCCCATTCGGGAAAAACGGGAATGTCCTTTTCCGGGGTGCCGGTGCTGACCCAGATAAAACCGTACCGTTCCTTGACGGGGTGGGTAATGGCTCGGGCCTTTTTCATGGGGGGCTCGTTGGGGGCTGCGGGAATAAGCACGCAACTCCCCTGATCGTTATAGCGCCAGCCATGATAGGGGCAGACAACGGTATCGCGCTCGATACACCCTTTGGACAGGCGTGCACCACGGTGGATGCACAGATCGTCCCATGCGTGCACTTCGCCCGAGGTGGAGCGCCAGAGCACCAGATCGCGTTCCATAAGGGTTACGGGCAGCAGCTTGCCCTGTTCCAGATCAGTGGAATAGGCAACAGCGTGCCAGTCGTTCAGCAGGGCGGAATCCGTGCACCCTTCCAGTTCGGACAGGATGGTTTTGACAGACATGCAATGTCTCCATGGCTAGGGGGGCGTGCCGTTTTTATATCAGTATACTGATTATTTTTGCCGTGCAAGACCATTCTGATACCAGAACAAAAACACCCAGCCGTCATGCATGGCTGAGCGGGTATCCGGGCCTGTGCGTTTTTTTGTGTTCTTTTGCCCGGTGTTGACGGCGCAAGCGGGTCTGGGGCACCAAGGGCGGGCGTTTTCGGTATCGCGCAGGGGTGATCCCGGCTGTTACAGGGGCATAAAGGACGCATGGCAAGCGCTGTTGATATTCGCCGCGCGCGTATTCTTGAACTGGTCAACCAGCGTGGATATCTGAGCAGCGAGGAACTGGCCCGTGTGCTCGATGTTACGGTGCAGACAGTCCGGCGCGATGTAAACTGCATGGATGCCCAAGGGTGGCTGACCCGGCATCATGGTGGGGCCAGTCCGCTCTCGCAGGCCGAGAATATCGATTATTCCGACCGCCAGATCCTGCACTTGCGCGAAAAGGAAGCCATAGGCCGCGAGGCCGCTCGCGCCATACCGGATGGAGCCTCGCTATTCATCAATATCGGCACCACCACCGAGGCCTTTGCCCGTAGCCTGCGTGGGCACAGGGCGCTGAGGGTCATTACCAACAATATCCATGTCGCCAGTCTTCTGGCCCCGGCTCCCGATTGTAGCCTGATTATTGCAGGCGGCAGCGTGCGCCTGCGCGATGGCGGGATTGTCGGCCCGGCGGCAGCCGCCATGATCGAGCAGTACCGGGCCGATTTCGGGGTGATCGGGATAAGCGGGATTGATGAGGACGGCACGCTGCTGGATTTCGATGCGGATGAAATCAACGCGGCCCAAGCGATCCTGCGCAATGCGCGCACGGTGTTTCTGTTGGCGGATCACACCAAGTTCCACCGCAGGCCCATGGCGCGTGTGGGGCATATTGCGCAGGTCAGCGCGTTTTATACCGACCAGCCCCCCCCGGCGGGAATCCGTACTATCCTGCAGGAGAAGAATGTGCGGTTGCACGTCGTTTCCAGCGATGGAGCGGGCCAGACTGGGTAGTTTTTTTCGTAAACGAACACGTTTGCGCGGAGTCTGGTGTGGGTTTGCGCGAAAATCTTGCTTTTTGTTTTCGTTTTCGAATAAGCTGTGGACAATTTCGTTTTGATGGAACCAGCCCGGATCATGTCACAGACTGTATCAACCAACGTCCCTTATGACCTGCTCGTTGTCGGCGGTGGGGTAAACGGCGCGGGTATCGCACGCGATGCGACCGGGCGCGGTGCCTCTGTCCTGCTGGTGGAGCAGGACGATCTGGCCAGCTATACCTCATCGGCCAGCACAAAGCTGGTGCATGGTGGCCTGCGGTATCTGGAATATTATGAATTCCGGCTGGTGCGTGAAGCGCTCATGGAGCGTGAGCGCCTGCTGAAAATTGCACCGCACATTATCTGGCCCATGCGCTTTGTGCTGCCGCATTCCAAGCTGGTGCGTCCGGCATGGATGCTCCGGGCCGGGCTGTTCCTTTACGATCATCTGGCGTCCAACATGACGCTGCCCAAGTCGCACGGAGTGGATTTCCGGGTGCATTCATCCGGCCGGGCTCTCAAGCCGGAATACACCAAGGGCTTTATCTATTCCGATGGTTGGGTGCAGGACAGCCGTCTGGTTGTGCTCAACGCCATTGACGCGGCGCAGCGCGGTGCGGATATCCGCACCCGCACCCGGCTTATTGCCGCCAGCCGTGTGGATGGCGTGTGGGAAGCCACGCTGGAAGACCGCGCCACGGGTGCGCACACCACCGTGCGGGCGCGGGCTATGGTCAACGCGGCCGGGCCGTGGGTGGCGCGGCTGCTGGCAGATACGCTCAAGGTGCCTAATTCCAAGTCTGTCCGTCTGGTCAAGGGCAGCCACATTATTGTGCCGCGTGTCTTTGAAGGCCCGCAGGCCTATATTTTCCAGAACCCGGACAAGCGTATCGTTTTTGCCATTCCCTACGAGCAGGACTTCACCCTGATCGGCACCACCGATATTCCGTGGGAGCAGGAACCGGGCAAGGTTGCTATTGCCCCGGAAGAAATCAGCTATCTGTGCGAAAGCGTGAACCGGTATTTCCGCACCACGGTTAGCGAGTCCGATGTGGTCTGGAGCTACGCGGGCCTGCGTCCTCTGTATGATGATGCCTCTGCCAATGCCTCGGCAGTTACGCGCGATTACGTGCTGGATCTGGATACGCAGGGTGGTGCACCGCTGCTGTCCATTTTTGGTGGCAAGATCACGACATACCGCAAGCTGGCCGAACACGCGCTGGAAAAGCTGGCGCCGGTTCTGCCCGCCGTGTCTGGCCAGAGCTGGACCGCGAATGAGGTTCTACCCGGTGGCGACATTGGCGAAGGTGGGTTTGGTGGCGCACTGGACCGGCTGAACCACGCGGCTCCGTGGCTGCCCGAAGGTCTTGCCTGGCGTCTGATGCGTAATTATGGCAGTCGGGCGTACGAGATTATTGGCAATGCGACATCTCTGGACGAGATGGGCTTGCTGGCGGGGAGTGATCTGGGTACACGCGAGATCGATTATCTGATAACCCATGAATGGGCCCGCACAGCAGAGGATGTTCTGTGGCGGCGTAGCAAGCTGGGCCTGCATCTGGATGAAGAAGCCAAAGCCGGAGTGGAAGCCTATATGCGGCAGAAGCTCGGGTAAAACCGGCCAGACCGCCTGAGCCCTTTCCTGAAAAACAAGAATAAAAAAGAGGAAAGACATGAACAAAACCAGATTTACCCTGCTGGGTGAATTGATCTCCGAATGGCTGGCCACGCTAATTATCGTCATGATTGGCGATTCCGCCGTGGCCATGTACGCGCTGTATGACCCCAGCCCGTACAAGCTTTCCTACTGGGGGCTAGCCATTACGTGGGGGCTTGGCGTTACCATCGCCATTTATGTGACTGGCGCTGTTTCTGGCACGCATGCCAACCCGGCAGTTACACTCGCACTAGCCTGTTACCGTGGCTTTTCATGGAAAAAAGTCGTGCCGTACTGGGCCGCCCAGATTCTGGGGGGCTTTGCCGGTGCCGCATTGGTTTATGCGCTGTATGGGCCGGTGATCGTGCATTTCGCGCAGGTGCACCAACTCGATTTTGTTCATGATGGTGCTGCTGGCGGCGTGTTCTTCACCATGCCGGGCGAGGCGATAACGCCCCTGCATGCGCTGACTGACGAGATCATTCTCACGGCGTTTCTGGTGCTCGGCATTTTCGCCATTACCTGTGAATATAATACGGTAGCTCCGCAGGCCAATTCCGGCGCGCTGATCATTGGTCTACTAGTGGCCATTATCGGGGCGGCGTCCGGCAATCTGGAAGGCTGGGCGCTTAATCCGGCGCGTGACTTCGGGCCGCGCCTGTTCTGCTATGTTGCCGGCTGGGGGGCTTCCGCCCTGCCGGGACCTCAAAACTACTGGTGGGTGCCCATTGTCGGGCCACTATGCGGCGGGCTTGTCGGTGCCACGCTGTATCAGTGCCTGCTGCGCCCATTCATGCCCGCAAAATCAGCCAGTTCCGCTTTTTCGGCTGACTGAGCGTTCGACCCGGAAGGACTATTCCACATGAGCATGCAAGACTGTGTCCTGGCCATTGATCAGGGAACGACCTCAACCCGTAGTATCGTCTTTGACCGGAATGCGCAGGAACTGGCGGCGGCACGGCAGGAATTTCCCCAGCATTATCCGAATGCCGGATGGGTGGAGCATTGCCCGGAAGATATCTGGCGCGATGTGCTGAATACGGCCCGCGAAGCCCTTGAAAAAAGCGGTGCGCGCGACCGGGTGGCGGGTATTGGCATTACCAACCAGCGCGAAACCATCGTGGTATGGGAGCGCGCTACGGGTAAACCGATCCACCGCGCCATTGTCTGGCAGGACCGCCGCACGGCCACCATCTGCCAGAAACTGCGTGAGGACGGGGCTGAAAATCTGGTACGTGAGCGCACCGGCCTGCTGCTGGACCCGTATTTTTCGGCCACCAAGCTCGCATGGATACTCGACAATGTTGAGGGCGCACGCGCTCGTGCCGAAAAGGGTGAACTAGCCTTTGGCACGATCGACTCCTTCATTCTGTGGCGGCTGACGGGTGGAAAGGTGCATGCAACAGATGCCACCAACGCCGCGCGCACATCGCTGTTCGATATTCATCGCCAGATCTGGGACGAGGAGCTTTTGCGCCTGTTCCGTATTCCTGCGGCCCTGCTGCCCGAAGTCAAGGACAGCAGCACCCTGTATGGCGAGACTGATCCGGCTCTGTTCGGGCGGGCCATTCCCATTGCCGGTATCGCGGGCGACCAGCAGGCCGCTGTGGTAGGGCAGGCGTGCTTTACGCCCGGTATGGCCAAGGCCACGTATGGCACCGGTTGCTTTGTTCTGCTCAATACGGGCGACAAGCCGGTTATCTCGAGCAACCGGATGCTGACCACCATTGCCTACCGGCTGAATGGCAAGGCCACCTACGCGCTTGAAGGTTCCATTTTTGTGGCTGGTGCGGCCATCAAATGGCTGCGTGACGGGTTGCACCTGATTACCCATGCCTCCCAGACCGACGACATGGCTACTCGCGTGCCCCATAGCCACGGTGTGTATATGGTGCCCGGTTTCGTGGGGCTGGGTGCTCCGCACTGGGACCCGGATGCCCGTGGGCTGATCTGCGGGCTGACGCTGGATGCGACAGCAGCGCATATTGCCCGTGCCGCGTTGGAATCCGTAGCGTTCCAGACCCTCGATCTGGTTACGGCCATGCAGCAGGATGGCGCTGTTGCGGCCGAGAGCATTCGCGTGGATGGCGGGATGTCGGCCAATGACTGGTACTGCCAGTTTCTGGCCGATATGCTTCAGGCCAAGGTCGAGCGTCCGCTTAATGTGGAAACCACAGCCATGGGGGCGGGTTTTCTGGCCGGTATGGCAACAGGTATCTGGGAAAACGAAGAGACTGTCGCCACGGAATGGGCCAGAGGCTCCCTGTTTGAACCCAAGATGGAACAGGGGCAGCGCCGCACCATGATTGCCGGATGGCATGAAGCGGTCAAACGCACGCTCAGCACTTATCCCGCAGGCTGAGTGTAGCCTTGCAAACCCACCCCGGCGCGTAAACTGCCGGGGTGGGTTTATTTATAAAAACCCTCAGATTATCTCGGTGTTGTTTCGGTTTTTCCTGTAGGCCGTTCTGGCGGTAAAGGTTTTACCATTAGCCGTGCCAGTGGGCTGAATATCTGCGGACACCACCCTAGTAGCAGGGCTACTGTGCAGGCGCAGAGTGATAGCAGCCCGGCCCAGAGCAGCACCCCGAACCCACTATTTTCATGCTTAATCGCGCCAGTCAGGGCGAACAGCAGCAGGGCTGTGGCCACGAGCCGGATCAGCCGTGCCCGCTGGGTGGTAAGTTCTGCCGTGCCTGTTGCGCGGCGGTGGGTGAACTGTGTCAGGGCCAGCAGGGCAAAGGCCATGAACAGGCATAGGCTAAGAGGCAGGTAGAACAGGTAGGCAGCCATTATGCGGTTTTTCCGGCAGGCTGGCGGGGTGCGGTGGTGGCGTTCTGTTTCCTGCGTGCCAGTCTGATGGCTGTCAGCAAAGCCAGCGCACTGCCCGCAAGCAATACCAGATCCATGCCGCCAACAGGCCAAAGATAGCGGTGGGAGAGTGTATGAAGCGGGTGATCTCCCGTTGTCAGCCAGTTCAGCACTGCGGCCAGCGCAGCCAGCATGCTGATGGCTGCGCTCTGGCTAACCCACATCCCGCGTGGCCAGAACCACCCGTGCAAAAAAGTGGCCAGCCAGACAAGGTAAAAGCACCAGACTTCCAGCGCGGCCCGTTCAGCCCCCAGAATGTGTGCGCCGGGTGGCAGAAGGCGGTTACTGATGAAAAAAGCCAGTGTTGCAATAATAATACCGGTAATCGAACCCGCACTCAGTCCTTCCACCAATCTGAAACCGAATGTGCCCGCCTGTCTGGCGCGGCGGGATTCCTGCCAGAACAGATAACCCGTAGCGATCATGCCGCAGCTACCAAGCCCCAGCACGAAATACAGCCAGCGCAGTACCCAGTGATGGAAATGGATGAAATGCAGGCCGCTTAGAAAGCGCTGGGCACGTATGATCGGGCGGGGCGCTGGTGGGTGCGACAGCAGTTCGCCGGTTGTGCTGCTGAAAGCCACCACATCTCTGTTCATGACAACCTGTTGTTCTGTGCTCCGAAAGAACGCGATGCGGCCGGTTGTTTTGCCGGGATTGAACACCAGAACGGTCTCGGGCCTGTCACCTACCCAGAGAGCATTGGCCTGTTTGAAAGTTTCATCTAGCGAGACGACAGGCGCACCAGGCTGTCCGGGCCTGGTGTTGAGGAACGATAGGCTATTGGCCTCGTAAAAATATCCGCGCGGGGAGGGATAAAGCGTTTTGATGCCGGTGGGGAAAAATGCAGCCCCCAGAATGGTCAGTCCCGAAAAGGTCAGGATGATATGGAATGGCAACCCCAGCACACCGGAGAGATTGTGAAGGTCCAGCAATAGCCGCCGGGACTGCTTGCGCGGACGGAAGGTAAAAAACTCCGCAAAAATCTTGCGGTGAATGATAACTCCGCTCACGCACAGAACCAGCATAGCCATGGAGGCCAGCCCCACCAGCCACTCTCCCAAATTCATCAGCTTGATGTGCAGCGTGTAATGAAAGGGAAAAATAAACCCGCTGGCTCCAAGGGTGCCTGTATCAGGCAACACATGCCCGGATACCGGGTCGATATCGTGGCTGACAGCCCCGCTTTTGCTCCGGTAATGCACGCTTGCAACCGATTGGCGATCATTGGGTAGTTCCACGTTCCAGAAAGGTGCTCGCGCCGCAATGGCCTCGTTCAGCGATGGGCGGAAACTCTCCAGAGGGAGTGCCTGCGCCGCTGGGGGCAGGCGTGTGGCGGGTTTCATCCACTGGTCTATCTCGATATCGAAAACCGAGAGTGTTCCCATCCAGAAAATGGCAAACAGAATGCAGCCCAGCACCACACCAGACCATGTGTGCAGCCAGCCCATGGCGCGGCGGAAATCGGGTTCCATGTCAGTGCCCCTGCGAGAAAAAGAAGGGCGCGATGTGTCCGGCCACGATCAGCGCGCAGAACACCACAAAAGGATTCCCGATCCTGCGTGCGCCAAAAACCCACAGGATGAGGCAGGGATACAGGAGAAAAGCCAGCATCATACTGAGTGTTGTGGCCTCTACCCGCGGTAGACCGCAGGCGATCATCAGAAAGGCGAACAGGACGAAAGATGCGGATGTAGCCCAGTATCCGCCCCCCAGAGCCAGTATGATGCGTCCGGTTGTTTTCAGCCCTGATTGCGCCATCAGAAGTCCGCCGTTACCCCGAAGCGGAACGTACGTGGCGCACTGAGAGAAAGGTAGTTGTAACCACCCGAGTTCCAGTAGCGTTCGTTGGTGACATTATCGACATTGAGCATGAAGGTCAGCTTTCCATCCTGCGAGGCAGGATTTTTCATGGAATAACGCGCGCCCATGTCCAGTCTGACCCAGCCGGGAATACGCCTGCGGTTAGAGGTGCTGTTTTCGATATATTCAAAGGCCGTGTACATGACATCCGTGGTCACAGCGAGGTTTTTCACAAACGGGATATCGTAATCCAGCCCCATGTTGAAGTTAACCGGTGCGGTATTGGGGGCACGCTGGCCATCATAAGCGCCTCCTTGGGTTTTCTTCATGCGGGCGTCAATCAGCATGACACCGCCCGTGGCCCGTAATCCGTGAACGATTTCGCCCGCAATATTGAGTTCCAGCCCCCGGTTGCGTTGCTCACCATTTTCAGACTGGATATTGGTTTTGACATCATAGGTGAGGCTGGGCTGGGTGATCTGGAAGACATCAAAGCTGACAATGAATTTTTTCAGGTCTGCTTTTATGCCTACTTCATACTGCGTGGATTTGTAGGGTGCGAAAACCTGCCCCGCATTGGCATAGTTGGAAGCAACAGTGCCACCTTGCTGAAGCCCCTGAATCCAGTTGCCATAAATGGAAACATTCTTAAGCGGCTTGAATACGGCTAGAACGGCGGGGCTGATGGCGGTTTGATCGTAGCTGCTGGTTTTGACGCCAACATGATCTGATCCGTAGTTGGAGCTTTCCACGCGCTGCACGCGCAGGCCGCCCGTTACCTGTATGCGCTTGTCTAGTGCGGAAATCGTGTCTGCAAAAGCGAGGCTTTCCAGAGTGACCGTGCTGGCAATGGGGGCCGAGGCCGGAATGGCAATATTGCCGCCCGAATAATAGGTGCCCAGACCGGAATAGATGTTGATCTTGTCGGGTGAGACCGCGTTGTTGTTGGCGAACTGTCGCCCCAGCATGTAATCAAGCCGGTTGGCGGAAAACGCGAGTTCCTGCGTAATCGGGCCACTGTCGATCTTGCCGCGCACCCCGACTTCAGCATTGAGGTAGCGCCCATGCTGGGCAATGCCGACAGGGGTGGAGGCTGTCGCATTGCCTTGTGAATCATTGATGATCATCTGCTGGTAGTAAGCGCCTTTGACCTGATAGTCATGAACGCCCACGGTGCCGTATGCCGTAAAATTACGGAAAAGATCGACCTCACTGCGGAAAACGCCAAAGAAATCCTGCGCGTTCAGGTAGCTCCATGGCAGGTTGAAGTTTCTTTTCACCCGCCCCGCATCTGGCACGGCAATGCCGGTTGCTAGATCATAATACGGCAGAACACCGTTGATATCGCGCACCTGATAGCCAAAATCGGTGGAAAAGCGCACATGATGCAGGCGCAAGTCTATGCCTGAGGCGACCAGAGCGGTTTTCATGTCGTTGTAATCAATAGGGCTAGAGCCGGAGCGGATCATGCCGTTCAGCCGCACGCCAAGCTGTTTCTCCTTGCCAAAGCGCCTGCCCAGATCGGCATGGCCACCAAACTGCGTGTTGGATGTGTAATCCGCTTCGATTTTGGTGATAGGCTTGTCATGTGCGCGTTTGGGAATGATGTTGACCACACCACCAACACTGCCGCCGGGTGTCATGCCGTTCAGCAGGGCGGCGGGGCCACGCAGCACTTCAACCCGCTCGGCCAGTTCGGATGTAATGCCGTTAAAAGGCAACATGCCGTAAATGCCGCCCAGAGCCATATCCTGGTTGTCGATATTGAAACCGCGGATCTGTATACGTTCGACCCCGGCGGTGCCGGTAGCAAAGCCTGCGCGCACGGAAGGGTCGTCCTTCAGGGCATCGCGTATAGTCCTGATCTGGCGTTTTTCTATAAAGTCTTCAGTATAGATGGTGGTATTAAACGGTGTGTCCATGACATCGCGGTTGCCGAATATGCCAAGCTGCCCGCCGCGTGCGTTCTGCCCGCCGGGCAGGGCGGCGGGCAGATTGCCGATCATGGCGGAGGAGGGTAGTTCCGAACCTGCAACACGCACGGGGCCAAGCATGATGCTGGTGGCTGCATTCTGGATAACAATCGTATCCCGGCCCGCATAACGATAGGAAAGACCCGATCGGGAAAGCAGTTTTTGCAAGGCCTCCTGCGCGGACATGGAGCCAGTAACCGGCGCGGATGTCTTGCCTGCCAGCAGGGCCGGATCATAGGTGATCTGAATACCGGTTTGCTTGCCATAAGCCGCCAGAGCCTGCCCTAATGGCTGGGAGGGGATGTCATACGCATGGGCTGCTGTTTGTGCAGCTTGCACAACGGAGGCGTCTGCCGCTCGGGCGGGCAGTGTATTCAGGCTGGTCAGGGCAAAAAGCAGGCCGGCTGGAATGGCCAGAATAACCGGGCGGTTGAGCCATGCCTGACGCAGGCCGGGTTTTCTTGGGTGGCTCATGATGCGGGGTGCAAGTTCAGGTTCCATATGTGTCGCCTTGTCAAACTATGAGAATGAATCGCATTTGAAATAGGGACGGGAAGCTGAGGCCTTTTTATAGGGTGGGTTGTCAAATTATTTTCATAAAGCAGGATGAGTCAGAAAACCGGGAGGGTATGGCGCCTGAAGCGGTCAGGGTTTACGGGGGTGAGGGGCAGCGGTTGCAATCAGCATATGATCCGCTACTTCGCGCACACGCCCACCGGATGGCACAACCGCCGCCCTGATGGCGGCGGGGATGTTGCCCAGATCATACACCCCCCCAACATGCCGAGAGAGAAGGGCCGGGTTCCAGCTTACGATATAGCCGGAATAATAGCGCCTGAGTGTGTTGGTTACATGCCCGACCGTATCGTTGCTGACAACGAGCATGCCAGTCTGCCATGAACCAATGGTGTCCGGCACAACGGTTTCGCGCGTCATGCCGCCGGTTGCGCGGTCCACCCGGATTTCTTCTCCCGCTCCCAGCACGAGTTCCTGCCCCTGTGGGGTATTGGATACGCCCACAAGACCTTCCTGCACGCTGATCCGCACTTCTGTTGAATCCAGCCCGATATCAAAGCGTGTGCCGATATCACGTGCCTGCGTGGCTCCGGCCGTAACGCGGAAAGGCCGCTCCGCATTATGCCGAACCTGAAAAAAAGCCTCACCGGCCAGCAGGGTAATGTCACGTGCCTGAGGGCGATAATGCACGGCTATGGCCGAGCGTGCGCCGAGCGTGACGATGCTGCCATCCGCGAGGGTGATGGTCTGGTTTTTGCCGGTTGAAGTCCTGTAGTCGGCCTGCAGGGCAATACGGATATCGGGCAGGACAAGTGCTCCCGCCGCACAGAATGCGACGCTGAGAGCGCAGGCCACGGCTGTCCGCCGCACGGTAGCCGGCGAGGGAGCGCGTGCAAAAGCAGCAGACATGCCAGCGAAAAGGGCAGGCTTGTTATGTGTCTTGGCTGAACTGGGGTGAGGGAACAGAACCGGTTCGATAGCACCGGACAGCCGCCAGACATGCAGTGCGCGCGCCCAGGCATGGGCATGCGCGGGGGAGCGGCCAAACCAGACAGAAAACTCCCTACGCAGGGCCGGATCATGCGGGTTTTCCGTCAGGTGGATGATCCACAGACTGGCTTCGCTACCCAGTGGGTCGTGCGAAGTGGAAGGGTTATCTGTCATAGGCACGGCATGACACTCCACGCTCCATCAACCGGGCAGCAGACCAAAAGCGGTCTTATGAAAGAGAGGGGGCGTGCGTGCATTTTTAAAGGCAGTCAGTTCAGTTTCTAGGTGCGGCTTGGTCAAGAGCCGCCTGACAGGCTGTCATGGCTTCTGTCACCAGTTGTGCGGCCCGCGCGGTTGAAATATCCAGTGCCACGGCAATTTCGCGCAGTTTACAGCCGCCGAAGCGCTTCATTTCAAAAGCAAGGCGCACGCGTTCAGGCAGGGTGGCCAGCGCGGTTTCGATAATTGCTAGCTCCTCACAGTTACTCAGATAGGTTTCGGGTGAACGCGGGTCGCTCAGCAGGTTCTGAATGGCGCTATCCGCTATGTCGGTTTCATTGCGGACACGGCCAAAGCGCAGGAAATCGATGGCCAGCCTGCGGATAACCTGCAGCAGATAAGGCACTGGGCTTTGTATTTCTGTGCCTTTTCCATGCACCAGCGAAGCCTTGATAAAGGCATCCTGCACGATGTCCTCAGCCCGGGCACGGCAGCCGACAATGCTTGCCGCCACGTCTACAAAATGCAGGCGATGGCTGAGATAGACGTTCAGAATGGGTTCTGAATCCTTCACCGTGCTCAAGGTCCTGCCGTGGGTAAGGGGTCAAAAAAACATGCCAGACCGGGCTGTGCGGGCTCGCGTGCTTTTGGTGTATTGCGACAGGTTCTTAACCGCAACTTCTATTCGTTCTGCATTGGCCAGAACGCCACAGTGCCAGCACTTTCAGCCCTCTAATGCGGTCAGAGCATAAAAAAATGCAGGGATGGCTATAAAAATGCCTCCCTCGTTCGTCCCTTATATTAAGGGCAGTTTTATGCTGCTTCGAGGCCGCTTTTGTGGTGCTGCGAATCGTTGGCTGGAAAGGGGCGGACAAGCTGCCTCGGTTCAGTCAGTCATGATGCTGAGCGTGCTGCGACCGCTGGCACCGGGTGTGATCTCGACTTTGACGGGAATACGTTCCTTCAGTTCCTCGACATGGCTGATCACCCCAACCCGGCGGCCTTGTGCGTGCAGATGCTCCAGCACGGCAATGGCCTGCCCTAGGCTGGCGGAGTCCAGTGAGCCGAAGCCTTCATCTATGAACAGGCTTTCAATCCGCACACCATGCCCGCATGACATTTCCGACAGACCCAGTGCCAGCGACAGGCTGACCAGAAAGCGCTCGCCGCCAGAAAGATTGTGCAGGCCACGGGTCTGGCCCGCCATGTCGTTGTCTACCACCTCGATCAGCATTGCGCTGTCCGCCGTTTCACCCCCGGCGCGCTGGAGCGTGTAGCGGGGTTTGAGGTCAGCCAGCTTTTCGTTGGCAAAGCCCAGCAGGCGGTCAAGGGTCAGGTTCTGGGCAAAACCGCGCAGGATCTTGCCTTTGGCATCGCCCAGAAGATCGTTGAGGTCTTCCCAGACCTTGCCTTGCTGTTGGGCCTGTTCCAGATCAGCATGCAGTTTTTCTGTCTGGCTGCGGGCCTCATCATCCTGCCGCAGGCGAAACAGGATGTCCTGCACAGTCGTTTTTGCCTGTTCTGTCTCGGCTGTCGCAAGCTTTATCGCCTGCTCAAGCGACGTCCCTTCCGGCGTGGGGTCGGTCGGGCGCGTGGTATCGTGCTGGTTCAATAGGTGCTGATGGGTGGCAACAGTTGCCTGCGTCGTGGCTATGGCTGTTTCCAGCGCGCGTAGGGCGTCGGCTTCAATTGCCAGAGCCGTTGCGCCAAGGTTGTTGGCACGTTCCACATCCGCGATACTCAGTGAGGCCTCTGCTAGACGTTCATCAAGGTGGCACTGGCTCTCTGTGTATTTTTCTTGCGTGGTTACAACCGCGTGTTCACAATCCTGCTTCTGTGTGCTGGCTTTTGCGGCGAATAGGTTTGCATTTTCATGCGCATTGCGGGCGATTTTTTCCTGTGTGCTGGCTGTCTGTATGGTGGTAGCCAGCGTGGTTTCAACGGCCTGCACGGATTGCCCGTCCAGCAGGGTTGCACGCTCCTGCTCAAGGTCTGAACACTGTGTTTCAGCCAGGTTCAGGGCCTGTTGTGCGGCTTCTAGCTGCTGCTGTGCGGTTTTGTCGGCCTGTCTGGCCTCAGCCGCCCGCGCGCTTAGTTCGGGCAAGGCGGTCTCGTTTGCACGCAAGCGGGTGTTTTTATCCCGCCACTCGGCTGTTTTGTGCGCCAGCCACTGGCCGGGGTTGGGCTGGTTTTGCCAGTCCGGTCCAATTCTATCCAGCCGGTT
Organism: Acetobacter papayae; assembly: GCF_047721125.1. Lineage (NCBI taxonomy): Bacteria > Pseudomonadati > Pseudomonadota > Alphaproteobacteria > Acetobacterales > Acetobacteraceae > Acetobacter > Acetobacter papayae. The sequence goes on from NZ_JBDNWF010000004.1 coordinate 16,656, forward strand.
TGCCAGAAAGCGGGTCAGTTCTTCCTGTTTGTGTGTGGCGGCTGTCAGGTCGCTTTGCGTGGTGCTGTGGGCAGTCTGGGCCATGCGTAGGCGTTCAGCGGCGTTGTCTGAGAGCCTGCGCTGTTCCTCATAGCTGATACGGGCCTGCCGTTCGGCTTTGTCTGCCTCTTCCGCCTTTTCCTGTGCTCGGGCCATGGCCGTTTTTTGCTGGGTCAGGCTGTCCAGTCGGATGTGGAGGCGGCGGGCCAGTGCCTCGGTATCGGGGTCTGGTGTTTCACCCTGTGTATGTAGGGCCTGATGCAGGGTGGTAGTGGCCTGTGCGCAGTGAGTTTCGTATTCACTCAGTTTTTGCTTGAGGCTTTTTTGTTGCTGCTCCAGCCGGGCAAGTGGCAGTTGGGCGGCCTTATCGGCTGCTGTCAGGTCGGTCAGTGTTTGTTCGGTGGTGCGCAGAGCCTGCTCGGCGGCTGTGGCCTCCGCACGCGCCTGTTCCACGGCCTCATCCAACACGGTTGTGAGAGAGGCAAGGCGATGTTCCGTAGCTCCGCAGACAGGGCAGGGCTCCCCCGGTGTCAGTGCCTCGCGCAGCAGGCGTGCCGTGCCATCTGTCGCGGCGGAAAGCCGTGTGGCTGCCTTACGTTTTTCTTCTGCCCGGAGCCGTTGTTCAGGCAAAGCCTGTTCGGCATTTTCTTTGGCTTTCTGGCGTGTTTGTTGTTCCTGCGTCAGGCGGGCAAGGTCAGCAAGAATGTTCTTATATTCCTGCCTGCTCTGGTGGAGTAACGAGAGGTCTTTTTGTAATGATGCATTATCCTGCTCTATTTTTGATAATGCGTTATATTCCGCCTGCAGTGCGTCACTTTGCTGCGTGGTGGGGGCGCACTCTCTTGCCGCGTGCAGGACTTGGGTGGCCTGCTGCAGAGAGGTTTGAGCGGCTGTGCAGTCCTGTTGGGCGGTCTTCATGGCCGCCTGCGCAAGGTCCAGTTCTTTTTCCTGTGTTGCCAGAGTGTGTTGCAGGGGCAGGATGCCCTGTTCCAACTCATGGCGGGCGGTCAGCCTGTCGGTAATATCGTGCTCATCATGCGTGAGCCGTTCAAGGGGCTGATGTTCATTCAGCCATGCTTGCAAATCAGCTTTCAGGTTCGTGGCGTTGGTGAGTGCTGCTGTGGCCTGTTCGGCCTGCTGGTGTGTGTCTCTGCTTTCAGCTTCGCAGGCAGTATGTTTTTCGCGTGCTGTGGTGTTAGCTTGTCTGGCGGTTGCCAGTGCCTGATCGACCGCGCGGGCGGCTGCCAGTTGGGGAGCCGCTTCTGTCTGCCGTTGCTGGGCCTGTGTCAGGTGGTTTTCGGCCTCGGTTAGCGTTTGCCGGGCGGCCTGCACAGTGTTGCGGGCAGCTTGTTCCGCTATGCGGGCCTGTTCGGCGGCTGTTTTGGCCTCTTCGTGTGTCTGTTTCGCGGCAAGGCTATTCCGCCAGATTTCGGCCAGAGCTAAGGCTTGCTGGTTACGGGCCAGAGCATCGCGGCGGGGGGCGGCATTGTCCTGCTCGATTTTGGCGGCGGTCAGGGTCTTGTGGGCTTCTTCCAGCCGTGTGGCGTGCAGGATACGGTTTGTGTGCCACTCTTGCTGGGTTTGCAGGTTTTTCAGATGGACTTCACTAGTAGTGAGGCTGTCTTGCGCGGTTTTATGGTGTGCCTCCAACTCCGCACGGGCCGTGGGGGCGAGGCAGCTTTTTGCCGCGATCTGCTGCTCTATGGCCTGATAGGCTTTTTTGACAGCACTCGCTTTTTCAAAAGCAAGCTGGCCAATACGGGTGTAGAGGGCCGTGCCGGTCAGCTTTTCGAGCAACAGGGCGCGCTCATCGCCCGGCGCCTTGATAAAAGCCTCGAACTCTCCTTGCGCCAGCACTACGGCGCGGCCGAACTGCTGTGCGTTCAGCCCGATCTGGTTGAGAATATACTCTTTGATTTCCTTCTTTTTGTCTGGCAGCGCCGGATGCGCGTCCAGACAGGTCAGCTCCATTTTGGAAGCCTGAAGGGCACCATCGGGGCGCTTGCGTGCGCGTTGCACGCTCCACTGACTGCGGTAGCTGTGCCCATCACGGCCTACGAATTCAAGTGCGGCATAGCCATCGCCCGTGCCATGGCGCAGGATACCGCGCGGGTCGCTGGGTGACAGGCCATCCTGTGTGCTTTCACCGCTACGGGGGGCGCTATCAAGGCGGGGCAGGCTGTCGAACAATGCCAGACACATGGCGTCCAGCAGGGTGGATTTACCCGCACCCGTTGGCCCGGTTATGGCGAAAATACCTGCATTGGCCAGTGGCCCTTCACGAAAATCGAGCGAGAATTCTCCGGCAAGGCTGGCAAGGTTCTTGCCATGGATGGACAGGATCCGCATCAGTTGTTCCCATCCATCTGGCCGCTATCATCCTCGCGCGAGGCGGCCAGAGCCAGCTCGGCAAAGGCGCGGCTCAAGGCATCGCTCGGTGGTTTGTGGTGTTTGTGCTGATGCAGGGCGATAAAGACATCTTTCGCCTGCAGGTCGGCCAGATCCCGGCCGCGCTCACTCGGGGCGGCGTTCTGCCCACTTTGGGGTGCAACGCGACGGATGCGCGTCAGGCGCACGGGCTTGTCTTCCAAAGCCGCCAGAATACGGGCCTGCAGGTGTGGCTCAGGGCCATCGACCAGAATGGCGATTTCAATAAAAGGCCGCAGTCTGCGGGGCAGGTCTGGCAGATCAAGTGCTTGTATAGCCTTTACGGCGTCCTCAAGCGGGAGCGCGCCTCGCTCGGGAATACGCAGGAAAGCCACCGGGCGTGGAATGGGCAGGATATCCAGTATGGTGCCTGTCGGCTGCAGGATGGCCAGCGTTACGGAGTGGCGATAGGTGCGTTCCGTGGCGGAAAGCGGGAAAGGGGAGCCTGCGTAGCGAATGGGCATGGCGGCGTTGAGCGTTTGGGGGCGGTGCAAGTGGCCAAGGGCGACATAAGCGGCGCGGGGGTCGAACAGGTCGGTGGCAGCGGCTTCCTCCCCCCCGATAACAAGGCGGCGCTCGGAGAGTTCGGAAACCTCGCCCCCTGCTACGTGCAGGTGGCCGCTCAGCACCATAGGCAGGCCATGCGCTTTTTGCGCTAGTGCCGTTATGATCCGGGCATACAACCCGGCAAGCCCATCGGCCTCAAGGTCAGAAGGGCGGCAGAAGGGAACAGCAGCCAGCCATGCAGCAGTCATGCCATCAGCGTTTTTCAGGGGGATACAGATACGCTCCATATCTGGCGTGCGTTCATGGCGGGGTAGCCCCCCGATGAAATGCACATCTGTATCGACCAGTGCACCCGGCAGGTCGATCCGCAACGCGCTATCATGATTGCCGCCGATGATAATGATCTGTAGCCGCGGCAGGCGCTGGCGGATTTGGGCTATAAACCGGTAGAGCCGTTGCTGTGCGGGCACGGATGGATTGGCCACATCGTAGATATCCCCCGTAACCAGCAGGGCATCGGCCTGTGTCTGTTCCAGCGTGTCTGACAGCCATGCCAGAAAAGTATCATGCTCGGCCTCGCGCGTGTGGCCGAACAGTTCATGGCCCAGATGCCAGTCCGATGTATGCAGCAGCCGGACCGGCTTTACGGGCGCGCCGGGGGGGGCAGGCGTTATCATGGGGCGAGGGTGCTGTGGAGCGTGAGGGAAAAAGCCATGTTTCATTATGGAACAGGCAAATTAGGAAAGACAACACCCAGTCTGGCATGGCCATGCGTTGGAATATTCCCCCTTTAATGCGTTGCATGATGCCCGATTGCGGAGCATGTCTGTTTCCCTGATGGAACGACACACGACATGGAAAACGGAATGGCCACGCACTACGCAACCGTGACATGGGACCAACTGCACAGGGATGCCCGCACGCTGGCGCGCCAGCTTATGCCGCTCATGCCGTTTAAAGGTGTGGTGGCCATTACGCGCGGCGGCATGATCCCTGCGGCTATTATTGCCCGTGAACTCGGCTGCCGCGTGATGGAAACCATTTCCGTGGTGTCTTACGATGAGGAGCAGCAGGGAGAGCCCGTGATCGTCAAGCAGCCGGATGCGGCAGGTGATGGCGAGGGGTTTCTGGTGGTGGATGATCTGGTGGATTCTGGCGTGACCGCGCGGCTTGTGCGTGAGCGTCTGCCAAAGGCGGTGTTTGCATGCTTGTATGCCAAACCCATGGGGCGCGAGCTGACCGACCATTTCGTGACGGAAGTCTCGCAGGATACATGGGTGCTGTTCCCATGGGATACGGCGCCACTTTTCGTGCCACCTTTGGTCGATGGCGGTCGAGATGGCGGCACGGCGGCCTAACCCGATGTGCTGGCTGAAATTTTATCGGTTTTTTGATGTTACAGCTCTTGCCAGCGGGCGGCGGTGCGCTTAGGTTCTGCCTCGTTCGGGGCGTGGCGCAGCCTGGTAGCGCGCGTGTTTTGGGTACACGAGGCCCCCGGTTCGAGTCCGGGCGCCCCGACCACTGCAAAAGCGGGGAGCCCCGATATGCCAGCTCGTGTTTATAAACAGTCCAAACCAGCCGGTCAGTCCGGTCTCGCAGGTACGCGCCGCTGGGTTCTCGAATACGGGCAGGGTGCCCCCAGGCAGCAGGACAGCCTTATGGGCTGGACAGGCAGCACGGATTCCCGCTCCCAGATCAAACTCGCGTTTGACACGCTTGATGAGGCCTTGGCCTACGCCAAGCGCGAACGGATTGACGTTGAGGTTGAAACGCCAGCCGAGCGTCTGCGGCGGCCCAAGGTTTATGCCGATAACTTCCGTTCTGACCGAATCCAGAACTGGACGCATTGATTTTAAGCGCCTTCGCCTTTATGCGTGAAAACCAACAGGGCGCCCTTAGCTCAGTTGGATAGAGCAACAGCCTTCTAAGCTGTGGGTCGCTGGTTCGAATCCAGCAGGGCGCGCCATATTTTCTTTTTAAAATTAATGGGTTGTGGCGTTCTGTCTCTCTGTGCAGAGTATGTCGGCGCGGCAAGCTAAGCTTTGTCCACATTGTTGGACAGCCTTCACTGGATGTTTTTGCCTGCCCCAGATAATCCAGCGGTTCGCGTTCCATACCGTCTCGTAAGATTTCTGACGCCATTCTGGTTGCAGCATGATGCCGGTATAGAGGTGTGCCTGTGTTATGATCTGGAATGCACGGGCGGCAGGGCGCGTGTCTTGAGGCAGGCCGCCGGTGTGGCTATATTTTCCGTGAGGCGAAACATATGACTGTGCTGTTACGGCGAATGGCCTGATTAAGATTGTGATTGATGCGGATTCCAGACACTTCCAAAGTTCCACGTTTGTTGGTCGTGCAGCGGCAGTCCATGACGGACGGTCACATGGAATCTCGCACGATAGGTGCCAGATTTGTGCCGTTGCTCACCTATATGCAAAGACACAATCTTCTGGTGTGGGAGCAGCTTTCCGAAACCGCTATTGATAGCGATTCGCTCAGGCGCTTTGATGCCGTGCTGTTTAACAAGCATGTCTCTAACCAGTCGCTCAGTATCATGCGGTTGGCAAACGAGCTGGGGCTGCACACGATCTACGATTTAGATGACTGGCTGCTGGATCTGCCGTCGTGGAGTGTGCTCGAAATGAACGCGGGCTTCGTTGACAACGTGTCATCGATGATCCGCGAGGCGAGCGTTGCCACGGCCTCCAATCATATTCTGGAGGAGAAGATGCGGCAGTTGCGTCACTCCAGTGTTGTCATTGTCCCTAACGGTTTTGATCATCAGTCGTTTGATCTGTCGCCGGGGCATTGGCAGGAAAAGACACCGCCTAAAATAATTTTTTCCAATCTGGATGGTGTTAAGCTCATAAATTTCAGAGCTCAGTTTTTTTCAGGTCTGTCGCAGGTTGTTGAGAAAAACCCTCAGCTGAAAATTGACTTTTGGGGCGATGCTTTTCCCGAAATGCACGATCTTCCCAATCTTGTTCATCGCGGTAGTCTTGCGAATATTGAATATAAGAAGGCCATTCGGGATGAAGGGTATTTGTTTGGGATTGTTCCGCTCGGTGCGGAAGAAGATCCGGACACGTTTTTCTTCAACTCATGCAAGTCGGCCATCAAATATGTTGATTACGGGAGCCTAGGGATTCCGGCAATATATTCGGATTGCCCGACATATCGCGGCACCATTTCGCACCGCGTAACCGGTTATATTGCGCAGAATAACGCGCAGGCATGGGCGCAGGCGTTTGATGAAATGCTGACCAGTTCCCAATTGCGCAATACGATACGCAAAAACGCCTTCGAAGATGTGCATAAGCGTTTTACGGTTGAGCATATTTCCAAAATGTTTCTGCGCGCGTTGCCGCAAAATATCTCGCAAGGTTAAAGCTGAGCATGGACCTTCTTCTTATCCGCCATGGTCAGTCACATGGGAATGTCGCAGGCTTGTTGAATGCGACAGTGCACGATGAACTTACGCAGCATGGAATGGAGCAAGCGGGAAGCCTGCGTGGATTGATGCAGCAGCGCGGATTGATCCCTGATATTGTGTATTCCAGTCCGTGGAAACGGGCTCTCCAGACCACCGAGATTATTTTTTCTGATCAGAAAAACTGGTCGATTGATGCGAGGCTGGGCGAAACGGATCCCGGAAAATTTGCGTCATGGCGTGCCGAGGATTTTAAAGTAAAATTCCCTCAATTCGGCGAAAAACTCTCGGATCGCTATAGTGAAGGTGAATCGCATCTAGAACTGGCTGCGCGTTCCATTGACTGGCTGGAGCAGGAGTTTCTTGCCCGCTTGGATGCTCCCGGCCTTCTGGCGGCGGTTTGCCATGCCGGTCCCATTGCTGTCATCAGCCAGTATTTATTGAATATACCCTTGTCGATGTTTCCGAATGTTCTGGTGCCAAACGCATCGCTGACATTATTTCGAAAAGATAAAAATTCGAGAAAAATCATTCTTGAATATGCAGGGTTGTCTTAAAAAACTGATCAAAGTTGGCAGTATTCATTGGGTTTTGATAGCAGGTGTGCTTGCAGGACAGGTAGTATCCTAATGACGGTCGGTTGTGTTGCAATGTGTAAAGCTTGAAGACCGATGGATGTGCTTGATTTTGAGCCTGTTGCATCTTGGATTGTCGGACGATCTGGTGCATGGCATAGTTGCTACCTAACAGGGCTCTTGTCTTTGATTTGAGCCTAAAAGGTGTCAGGAAAACACGGTCTTCTTGCGTGGGCGAGGGATACTGGTTAATCGCTTGTTTGCCGTCAGTCGATGTTTGTCAGCCAGCAACTGCATTTGGGAATGCTATCAGATACATGCTCAAGTCTAAATACAAAGGCATAATATTGGCAGGTGGACGCGGGACGCGCCTTTACCCTGCGACCCTTTCCATTAGCAAGCAGTTGCTCCCGGTTTATGACAAGCCGATGGTCTATTACCCGCTGAGCACGCTGATGCTGGCGGGTATTACTGAAGTGCTGATCATTTCGACGCCAAGTGCCTTGCCGCTTTATCAGGAGCTGCTCCGCACTGGTGAAGACCTTGGCATGCGGTTTGAATACGCCATTCAGGCTGAGGCGCGTGGGTTGGCGGAAGCCTTCATTATTGGTGAGCGCTTCATCGGCTCATCCAATGCCGCTCTGGCGCTGGGTGATAATATTTTTTACGGGACGGGTGTTGGCGATAGCGTGCGCCGTGCGGGTGAGCGTAGGGAAGGAGCAACGGTCTTTGCCTGTACCGTTAGCGACCCTGAGCGTTATGGTATTGTCGAGTTCGATGCCGATGACGTTAACCCAGTCTCGATCGTGGAAAAGCCCAAGCACCCCAAAAGCAATTATGCCGTAACCGGGCTGTATTTCTACGACAACGATGTCATTGAGATTTCCAAGGGTATCAAGCCTTCAGCGCGCGGTGAGCTTGAAATCACGACTGTGAACGAGGTTTACCTACAGGCAGGTAAGCTCAATGTTGAACGGCTTGGCCGCGGCAATGCGTGGTTTGACACCGGAACCCATGACAGCCTGCTGGAATCCAGCCAGTTCGTGCAGACTATTGAAAAACGGCAGGGCCAGAAGATCGCGTGTATTGAAGAGATCGCCTGGCGCATGGGCTTTATTGACGATGAGCAGCTAGAGCAACTGGCGCACCCGCTGGTCGCAAGCGGTTATGGTAAATATCTGCTTGGCCTGCTGCATAATCGGCAGAGTGGTCACTAACTCCGTCTGTTGAGGCCTCTGCCGGTTTCATGATCGCGCTGGTCCGGTGAACGGGCCCGTGCTAGCCTCTGGTGTGGACGCGGCAGTAAAATCATAGGTGTTCGCTTGCGACTTCTCCTCACGACCTATCATCAGGCGTTTCTGACCCATGGCGGCGGCGAGACCGAGCTGCGGCAGTTGGCCGAACTTATCAACGATCTTGGGGTTAGGGCCGATATCTATGGTCCATCGTCAAAGCGGCTCAGCTTTTACGATGCGGTGATCCATTTTTCCGCTCATGGTGGGGGGGAGCAGTTGCTGGCCGAGGTCAAGGCTGCAGGAACTCCTGTCATTCTGCTGCCCAATTTCAATTTTTTTGATCTTCAGCACACCGCGCGTGGGGTTGTGCAGCGGCACCTTGATCTGGCGGATCTGGTTATCCTGCGTACAGAGCAGGAGCGGGCACTATGCGTTGAGCATTTTGCTATTGCGCCTGAACGGACTGCCGTGGTGCCTGCGGGCATTTCGGCTGCTTTCGGCAGGCCTGTGGAAGAAAACCTGTTCAAATCAGCCTATGGGCTTGAGCAGTTTATCCTGTGGGTTGGGCAGATTGAGGAAGGTAAACAGCAGTTGCGGGCCATTGAGGCCCTTCAGGATGGTGATATCCCTCTGGTGTTTATCGGCGGCCATCGCGACAAGGCTTATTATGATCGCTGCCGAGCCGCTGCCGGGGAAAATGTGCGCTTTCTGCCCTATGTGCAGCCCAATTCCGAGATACTGCGCTCAGCCGTGCAGAGTTGCGATGCCTATATCGAACTGGGGCTCGACTATCCGGGCTTTTCGTCGCTGGAGGTGGCTCTGGCGGGGCGGCCTATGGTGTTGAACGATCACCCATGGTCGCGTGAAGTGCTGGGTAATGCTCCGGTTTATGTCGAAAGCGACACACCGCAGGCAATCCGTGCTGCCATGAAGCAGGCACTCGCCGGAAAGGGCGCTGGGGAACTGGTCGAGCGCATGAAGGCGCTGCATGTCCAGCCCAAACCAACGCAACAGTTGCTCGAACTTGTTGGAGATCTGTGTGGAGGGCGGTGATATACTTGAGTGGTGAGTGTTTAGTTTTTTGTATTAGATTTTTTTCAATGGTTTATTTGTTATTTGTGTGGTTTTTATTGGTGCGTAATATTTATAGTTCTTGACATCCGGTCTGCGAGTGTTCTAATTTAGGATCAAAACCTATTTCTGAGCTCCCACTGTCAAGTGACCAAGAAAATGTCTGATAAATTCTCATCGAAGTATGCTGCTCAAGATGCCTATTTTTCATATGGTGTTGCGTGTAATGACGCGGTGAAGTGTCTTCCTGCTCTGGATATGCTTGAGCCTAATGTAAAGCTTGTGGCATTTTATCTTCCGCAGTTCCATCCTATACCTGAAAATGACAGATGGTGGGGGAAGGGGTTTACTGAGTGGCGAAATGTGACGCGTGCTGTTCCTCAATTTGAGGGGCATTACCAACCGCATCTGCCGGGGGAGCTCGGTTTTTACGATCTTCGCCTTCCGTGCGTGCAGGAACGGCAAGTGGATTTAGCTCGTGCTGCCGGGTTGTCAGCCTTTTGTTTTTATTTTTATTGGTTTAATGGGGTTCGTCTTCTAGAAGACCCGATTAAAAGCTTTGCTGAGAATGACGCGATTGATTTCGAATTTTGTCTTTGCTGGGCAAATGAGAACTGGACGCGGCGTTGGGATGGGGCGGATGAAGATATACTTATAGCCCAAAACTATAGCGAGCAGGACGGTGTGGAATTTATTTCCTATCTCTCTAGATATCTGACGAATAAGAAGTATCTTAGGGTTGATGGAAAGCCGTTACTGATAGTTTACAGGCCGTCACTTTTGCCTAATATGGCGGAGACGGCTGAAAAATGGCGTCAATGGTGTAGAGATAACGGTATCGGTGAGATTTTTATAGCGTGCACGCAATCGTTTGAACCTGTTGACCCTGCTGCATATGGTCTTGATGGTGCAGTCCAGTTCTCTCCTAATGATTGTCGTCCAACTCAAGTTTCCAATGAGGATAAAGAGCATTTGAATTGGTTTAATTCGGACTACCAAGGAAATTTATATGAATATGATGATCTGATTAACAAGGCTGCTGCTTATATTCCTCCAGATTATACAATTTTCAGGAGTGTTTGCCCGTCGTGGGATAATGAGGCTCGTCGTCCAGGTCGAGGAACTATATTTTTGGGTTCTAGTCCGTCACGTTACCAAGAGTTTCTTAATATTGTCATAGAGGAGACGCTTGAGCGAGAGAAGCAATTGGATAAAAGATTGATTTTTATCAATGCTTGGAATGAATGGGCAGAAGGGGCTCATCTTGAGCCTGATAATAGGCATGGTTATGCCTTTTTAGAGGCCACCCGTATTGCTATGTTGAAGGCCGCGCTAAAAAGGAAAAACTTTTCAAGTGAACGTAAGGTAGCTGTAATTATTCATGCGTTCTATCCAGAAATTCTTTCAGAAATTACACAGCGTTTGGTTCAGTTGCCGGTTCCGTTCGATCTTTTTGTGACAACAGGCTCTAATCAAGTTGAGCAAGTGACGGAGCATCTTAGCGGCATGGGGCTAAAGGGGGTGGTTCTAGAAGTTCAGAATCGTGGACGCGATGTTGCGCCATTCCTCGAAGTTATGAGAGCAATTGAGCTTTCAAAGTATAGTCACGTACTTAAGTTGCATACTAAAAAATCCCTTCATCGTGAAGATGGTTCCTCTTGGAGGAATGAGTTGGTTCACTATCTTACTGATCCGTTAAAAATAACGGAAATGCTCTCTATGTTTGATAGTAATAATAGTTTGGGTATTCTTGGGCCAGAAAAGCACTTATTGTCTATGTCCTCATTTTTCAGTTCTAATGCTAGGGCAATAAAACGAATTGCACAGCGTCTAGGGATTGATGAAATTCGAGAAGAAGATACTTTTATAGCGGGAACAATGTTTCTTGCTCGTGTCGAAGCGCTAATGCCAATAGTGGCATTGGGTATTGGTGTAGATGATTTTTCAACTGAAAATGGAGAGGTAGATGGGACGCTTGCTCATGCAATGGAGCGGGCATTTTCTTATAGTGCGTTGAGCATTGGTCTTAAAGTTGGTGCGTTGTCTGATAAAGTTAGTGGAGAGTTAATTTTTTCTGGAGCTAAATTGTACGAATTTGCAGAATCTACGCCTAATGAAGTCGACGGATAGAAATATTCTTTAGTATTTCAAAGATTTTATTGAAATTCTTTAGTCAGATGTGCGAGTTTTTTTTCGGAGGTTTGGTGATAATGGAGTGTCTTGCGGACAATCTCGCAGGTTCGTACTGTAGGAACGTTGAATTTAATTACGATGTTCCGAAGGCTCTAATCGCTGTGTGGTTAGCTTGTGGTTCAGACTTTCAGTTATCTCACGACCTTAAAACCGATGATGGTTTGGATAGGCTTGTATACTGGTGGCTTTCTGAAGGCCAATCAGTTTTTTTAGGCCTATCTGATAATATAAATAGAGAACTATTCGAATCAATGCACTTAAAATTGTTGCGAGATGGTGCCGGTTGCGGCGAGGTGATGGTTACACCTCTGTTGCAACTGATCATGCGCCACCGTAACGATTTGCATGATTTTTTTGATATTTCGACTCAAGATGGAGTTTGTGCTCTCTGGCGCTGGTGGCTTAAAGATGGACAGATTCAATACCTAGTAGAATCAAAGTGGTTTATGCAAGAGCAAATAGGTATCTTTTTTAGTTACAATATATATGAAAAAAAATCTTTTAGCGATTTTTTCTATTGGTGGCTTTCTGTTGGCCGCTCTGAATTGTCTAGTATTGATGAGTATATAGATCGTATTTTTCTGGAAAATTTACATTTTAAATATCTTCGGGAGTATAATGGGTGTGAGATTGGTTTGCTAGTGACGCCATTGTTGGGTTTGATATTGGAAAATCGATCTGATTTAAAAAATATGTTTGATACCCAGACAGAAAAAGGAGTTGCTGCACTTTGGTTTTGGTGGCTGAATTATGGGCAGAGCGAATATTTAGAATCCCCTAAGTGGTTTGAGTGTGAGCAATTGGATATATTGCATAGGTGTGATATTGACCTAGAGCATATAAATGATGGGTTAAGTATTACGCCGCTATTAAAATTGCTCTGGCTTCACAATACAGATATTAATGCGCGCATATCTCTCGATACGCTCGCGGGACGAGAGGCTCTTTGGCAGCATTTTTTTACTGCTGAGGCTGGTATTTTTTCGCTTCCTCGCGCTGGGATGCCATTCCTGCCCAACCTGCATTCCCCTCAAGTTCCAACTCCCGTTCTTCTAGTATATTCAGTTCGTGCGGATTTGAGGTGTGCCTTCGATATAGGAAACAAGGATGGTGTTGACGGCCTAATGCACTGGTGGGTGCAGCACGGGTTTGTTTATCCAGACCTTTGGGATTACTCCCTAGCATGCCTCGCGTGGCTGTTTGAGCCCTTGAAGGGGAATAATGCTACCCTTATTCCTTTGTTGTCTCTGATTGTGAAGCAGAGGCCTGATTTGTGTTTGCCCGACATTCACACCCAAGTTGGGTGCGAAGAATTGGTTTACTGGTGGTTGGTGTGTGGGTGGCGCCTTTATCCCGTAGTTGCTGATTTAGCAAGGCGAACTCTAGCGGAAATTCTGCATCTTAAGTGGCTTCCTTCTATGGCTGCTGACGGGGTGTTAGGTGTGACCCCCTTGTTGCGTATTATCCTGCTGAGGCGGCCAGATTTGCTGGCGGTTGTGGAAGGTGAGGGGGGGTACAATGTCAAGAAGTTGTGGTGGTGGTGGCTGACTGAGGGGCAAGTTAGCTATCTAGGAGCTCCTGATTGGCTTGTTAGCGCTCAGGGGCGGTGGCTGCACTGCTGCGAGGGGAATAAATTTGGCGAGACAAAAGTGATCTTGCCAACTCTTTTAATGAGTGTTGTGGCTGATGTTGTGCCGGCGTCTGGAACAGGAGGTGTCTGTTCCCCAAAAGTTCTGTGGTCTGCAATCATTCAGTATGCGGAAACACTGGGGTTACCAAATCATGGGATGCCGTATTTCAATTCTTCGGTGGCGTCAGGGTTGAAATTTGGGGCGGCTCAGGGCTTTGAGCCCCTGTTCGCGGATTTTGCAGCGATCATTTACATGGTGCGCTCCGATATCGCTCAGGCCTTCGATCTGACGCAGCCCGATGGCCTGCGTGGGCTCATAGACTGGTATCTGCAATTTGCCATTCAGGAGTATCCGCGTCTGGCCGACCCGTTGGGTGCTGGCCCACGCGTAGCACTTGGCCGGCCTATGCCCGGTAGTCATGCGGTGCTGGATATCCCCGCTATCGGATGGCTGTTTGCCCTGTCCCGTGCCGCTGGAGATCCGGTTGTGCAGGGGGCGGATGATGCCCCAGCGCAGGAAGCCTGGTGGAACAGGGCGGGGAAGGCGAAATACCGTACGATTCCGGCTGATGTTCTCATGCCAGTTGGGGAGAAGTCTGCTCTTGCTCCGCAGGGCGGGGTAGCCTCGGCAGAGGCAGAGAGCGATCTGGCAATTTCGCTGGTCGGTTATCCGCGTGGGGAGTTCGGGCTGGGGGAAGATATCCGCCTGCTGCGTGCTTCGATGCAGAGTGTGGAGCTCAATCCCACCGTTGTGCGGGCACCATGGACGATCATAGCGCGGCAAGGGGCGGATGAGCCTTCGATAGAGGCGGCTTTGGCCGAGTTCGGCACCGATGTCATGTTCTATGTCATGCCTGCGTTTGATACGGCCACTTTGCTGGCCAAGGTGGGTGTGCGGGCGTTTTCAGCGCGGCGCAGGATAGGGTTCTGGCAGTGGGAGCTGGAGCATTTTCCTGAACCCGCCAAGGTCGCCATGGAACTGGTGGACGAAATCTGGTGCCATTCGGAACATTCTGCCCGGGCCTTCCGTGAGGCTACAGACAAGCCGGTTATCAAGGTACCGCTACCGGTTGCCGTGCCGGAAGTGTGCTCGGTCGATCGGGCCGAGTTCGATCTCCCGGATGACGGATTCGTGGTTTTTACGAGCTTTGACGGGGCCTCCTCGATTTCGCGCAAGAATCCGCTGGGGGCGATTTTGGCGTTCCAGCGTGCCTTTCCTGCCCATGAGCACCCGCAGGCCCGGTTGGTTATCAAGGCCATGAATACGCTGCCGGATTCGTTGTGGCATGAATGCCTGCGTAAGGCGGTGATCGATCCCCGTATTCTTATTCGCAACGAAGTCATGGATCGCGCCCGTTATTACGAGTTGCTCAAGGCCTGTGATGCGGTGATTTCGCTGCATCGTGCCGAGGGGTTTGGCCGGTTGATGGCCGAAGCGATGGGGCTGGGCATACCGGTGATCGCCACTGCTTATTCCGGCAATATGGACTTCATGACGGAAGAGAATAGCTGGCTGGTGGGCGGAGACATGGTTCCGGTTTTTGCCGGTGATTATGCTTTTTATTCGGGGCAGCGCTGGATGGAGCCTGATATTGCCATTGCAGCGCGCGCCTTGCGGGAATGCGCGGATAATCCTGTTATGCGCGCCGCCAAGATTGCCGCGGCCCGTAAAACCATTGCGCAGTACAGCCCTTCCCGGTGTGGAGAAGTTTACAAGACGTTGCTGGCAGGAGGGTAGGCAAAGCCGCTCAATTGCTCTGGCAGGCGGTTGGTGTTATCGCGGCAGGTAATGCTGCGAACATGCGGTAACGGCGCAATAAGTCTGGATTTTAAGCATGCAACTGACAGAACTGGCCATTGATGGCGTGTTCGAAATCCTGCCGACACGGCATCAGGATGAGCGCGGCTATTTTGCGGAGACATTTCGCAGCGACTGGTTCGCGGCCAATGTTGCCGATGTTCCCTTCGTGCAGGAAAACCAGTCGCTCAGCCGCAGTGTGGGCGTGGTGCGTGGCCTGCATTTTCAGGCGGCCCCCTTTGCACAGGGCAAGCTGGTGCGGTGTGTGGCCGGTGCGATTTTCGATGTGGCGGTTGATATCCGTCGTGAGTCCCCCAGCTTTGGCAAATGGGTGGCAACAACCCTGACAGCCGAGAAGGGCAACCAGCTCTGGATTCCTGAGGGCTTTCTGCACGGCTTTTGCACGCTTACGCCCGATACGCAGGTGTCGTACAAGGTTACGAACTACTACGACAAGGCGAGTGACAAGGGCGTGCTGTGGAACGATCCGCAGATTGGTATCCAGTGGCCCGACATCGCCGATCCGGCGAGCCTGTCTGCCAAGGATCAGGTGCAGCCAAAACTGGCGGATTTGCCCGCTTATTTCTAAGTATGGACCGGAGGGGTTGAGATGCGTGTCCTTGTAACGGGCGGAGCAGGTTTTATTGGTTCGGCGCTGGTGCGCTACCTCGTGCTTGAAAAAGGCTACGAGGTGCTGACCGTGGACAAGCTGACCTATGCCGGCAATCTGGCATCGCTCAAGCTGGTTGAAAATTCCGCCAACCATCGTTTTCTGCATGCCGATATCTGCGACCGCCGTGCCATGAGCGAGGCATTTGCCAGCTTCCGCCCGCAGCGGATCATGCATCTGGCGGCTGAAAGCCATGTCGATCGCTCGATCAGCGGTGCCGAGGACTTTGTGCAGACCAATGTGATCGGCACATTCACCCTGCTGGAAGTGGCGCGCGCCTATTATGCGGGTCTGACGCCTGAGGAGCAGGCAGACTTCCGTTTCCTGCATGTTTCAACGGACGAGGTTTACGGCTCTCTGGGCGATACCGGCCTGTTTACCGAGCAGACGGCGTATGACCCCAGTTCTCCCTATTCCGCTTCCAAGGCTGCGTCGGATCATCTGGCCAAGGCATGGGCGCGCACCTATGGGCTGCCTGTGGTGGTGTCCAACTGTTCCAACAATTATGGGCCGTACCATTTCCCCGAAAAGCTCATCCCTCTGACCATTCTCAATGCGCTTGATGGGGTTAGCCTGCCGATTTACGGCAAGGGCGACAACATTCGTGACTGGCTGTTTGTCGAAGACCACGCCCGCGCACTCGACACCATTATCGAGCGTGGACGCATTGGAGAGACCTACAATGTAGGGGGCGGGAATGAGCGCACCAATATCGATGTCGTGCGCCGTATCTGCACCGTGCTGGATGCGCTGGTACCCGTTGAACAGCCAAGGCATGAACTGATCCGCTTTGTTACGGACCGGCCGGGTCATGATGCGCGCTACGCGATCGATGCAACTAAGCTGGAAACGGAACTGGGCTGGAAAGCGCAGGAGAATTTCGAAAGCGGTCTTGAAAAAACCGTAGCGTGGTATCTGGATAACGACTGGTGGTGGCGGCCCCTGCGCAAGCAGTATGGCGGCGAGCGTCTGGGTATTATCCCCACACAGGCGCAGCCTGCGGCGGCTGTCTAATGCGGATGGCCGTGACCGGGCGCGCCGGGCAACTGGTAAGCGCGCTGATTGAACGGGGCGCTGGTCATGGCGTCGAGGTTGTGCCTGTCGGCCGCCCCGAACTTGATCTGGCCGATGCGGCCAGCGGTATAGCGGCTCTTGCCGCAACCCAACCGGATATTATCGTGTCCGCTGCGGCCTATACTGCGGTGGACAAGGCGGAGAGCGAGCCAGAACTGGCTCGGGCCATTAATGGTGTGGCGCCGGGTATTGTGGCGCAGTGTGCTGCGCAACTGGGTGTGCCGGTTATTCATATCTCCACGGATTATGTTTTTAACGGCACCAAGCCGACACCTTACGTGGAAACAGACCCGACTGACCCGCTTGGTGTTTATGGCAGCACCAAGCTGGAAGGGGAGCATGTGGTTGCGGCGGCCACGCCCAACCATGCGATTTTGCGCACGGCGTGGGTTTATTCGCCTTTTGGCGGCAATTTCCTCAAAACCATGCTGCGGCTCGCGGGTGATCGTCCGCAATTGCGTGTGGTGGGGGATCAGGTTGGTAACCCGACATCGGCGGTTGATCTGGCCGATGCGGTGTTGCGTGTAGCGGCTAACCTGCTGGCCGCGCCGGATGATGTTGCCCTTCGGGGCATTTTCCACGCCGTTGGTGCGGGGGAGACCAGTTGGGCGGGGTTCGCGCGTGAAATTTTTGCCGCGTCCAAAGCGCTGGGTGGGCCGTGGGCCGAAGTGACCGATATCCCGGCGAGCGAATATCCCACGCCCGCCCGCCGCCCGGCGAATTCACGCCTTGTAACGGACAGGCTGGCTGCCCTGCACGGTGTCCGTTTTCCACAATGGCAGGCCTCGACGGCTGATACGGTGCGGTGTCTGCTCTCTCAGCCCTGAGCGGCTTGAGGCGTTCCGGGTAGGCGGGCTGCATTTTCGCTCTTGACGGCACCCGCACCCCACCGCATTGCTTGCCCATGCGAGTAGCTGCCATTCTTCTGGCTGCCGGTACAGGCAGCCGCTATGCCGCCACAACTGGCTCCCCCATTCCCAAGCAGTATGTGCTGTTGGCCGGGCGTCCCGTGATCCGTCACGCGGCCGAGGCTCTGATGCCCCATGTTGCCTGCATTCAGCCGGTTGGTGATACCCTCTCCCTGTCCGAAGCGCTGGATGGCCTTGCCGTTCTGGCTCCGGTAGCGGGGGGTGACACCCGTCAGGCCAGTGTCCGTGCCGGGCTGGAGGCGCTTGATCGCCTGCCTCCTGAGCAGAAACCGGATCTGGTGCTGGTGCATGATGGCGCGCGCCCTTACCTGACACCTGCCCTGATCCGCAACGTGGTGGAGGCGCTGGACGCTCACCCCGGTGCCATTCCCGCTGTGCCTGTGGCCGACACGCTCAAGCGTGGCAAGGATGGTGTGATCGATGGCACCGTGTCGCGCGATCATCTTTACCGCGCGCAGACACCGCAGGGCTTCCGTTTTCCGCTGTTTCTGGAACTGCACCGGGCCAGTGCATCGCTATCCGCCACGGATGATGCGAAACTGCTGGAAGATGCCGGTTTCAGCGTGGCGCTGGTGCCCGGTGATGACGATAACATCAAGCTGACTTACGAGGATGATCTGGTGCGTCTGGAAAGGCTGATTGGCCCGACACTGCTGCCGCGCGTGGGGCTCGGATACGATGTGCATGCCTTCGAGGAAGGTCGCCCGCTGATCCTGTGTGGCATTACGGTGCCGCATACGCTGGGGCTGGCTGGTCATTCCGATGCCGATGTGGGTATCCACGCCCTGTGCGATGCCATTTACGGCGCGCTGGCGGAAGGGGATATTGGCCGTCATTTCCCCCCCAGCCAGAACGAGTGGAAAGACGCCGATAGTGCGCGCTTTCTGGTGCATGCCGGGCAGCGTATCCGTGAGCGTGGGGGTATGCTGGTCAATGCCGACCTGACCCTGATCTGCGAACGCCCCAAGATTGGCCCGCATGCGCAGGCCATGCGCGAGCGTCTGGCGGCGCTGCTGGAAGTGGATGTGGAGCGGATTTCGGTCAAGGCCACCACATCCGAGCGTCTGGGCTTTACCGGGCGTGAGGAAGGGATTGCCTGCGCCGCGACCGTATCCGTGCTCGTACCCTGATCCATTGCTCTCCCGGTGGAAAGCCGGGGGTGGATTAAAAGGATTGCGCAGGGTGCACGGGGTGGCTATTTCTGCCTAATCTGTAGGCATATGGACATGACCGTGCAACCGCAATCTACACTGCGCCCGATTGATCTGGGCGGTGTCGTTCTCGATACCCCTGTGATCCTTGCTCCCATGTCGGGGGTTACGGACCTTCCTTTCCGCCGTCTGGCGCGCAGGCTGGGGGCGGGGCTTGTTGTCTCGGAAATGATTGCCTCCTGGGCCATGGTGCGTGAAAACGACACCACCCTGCGCATGGCCGAAGTGGCCGATGCCGGTGGCCCCAATGCTGTCCAGCTTGCCGGGTGCGACCCGGAGGCCATGGCTGAGGCCGCGCGCATAGCCGTCCGGCGTGGCGCGGACATGATCGACATCAATTTCGGCTGCCCGGTGCGTAAGGTCGCCGTGGGGCAGATGGCCGGTTCCGCCCTTATGCGTGATGAAATCGGGGCAGCCCGTCTGCTCAAGGCGGTGGTGGAAGCCGTGCCTGTGCCGGTCACGCTCAAGATGCGTATGGGGTGGGATCATCAGCACCTGAACGCGCCTGTGCTGGCCCGTATTGCGCAGGATGTGGGTATCCGCATGATTACGGTGCATGGCCGTACCCGCCAGCAGTTTTATAATGGCATTGCAGACTGGGCATTTGTCAGAACCGTCAAGGACGCGGTGGACCTGCCCGTGATCGTCAATGGCGATATCCTGACCGTGGCGGATGCGCGCATGGCTCTGAGCCAGTCCGGGGCTGATGGGGTCATGATCGGGCGTGGCTGTTACGGCAGGCCGTGGTTTCTGGCACAGGTGGCGCAGGCTCTATGCCATGGCACGGAGGTGCCTGACCCGGATCTTGAGAGCGAAAAAGCTATTGTGCTGGAGCATTACAGCATGATGCAGGAGCATTTCGGCCCAAGGCCGGGCCTGCGTCTGGCGCGCAAACATGTCTCCTGGTATTCCGCCGGATTGCGGGAATCCGCGGCGTTTCGCGCGGCATTCAACCGTATTGAAACGGTGGATGAGGCAGTCGCGGCCATTACCGCTTTTTACGATACCCAGATCGCCCATGGCGCGGTGCGTGACCCCCGCCAGTCCCGACATGACAGCGCCGCTCAGGCGGACGCTGCGTGACCCTGCGCAGCGAGAGGGCGGAACAGGGCGGGCCAGCCGGGCCGGGGGCGGAAAGCCTGCTGGACTTTCTGCCTGTGCCGTTTCTGGAAATCGGGGCGGATGATGGCGTGCTGGCGGCCAATGTCGCGGCGGAGGAGTTTTTCGCTACATCACGCCAGCAGTTGATGCATGCGGGCCTGAAAGGGCTGGCCCCGCCAGACCACCCGGTTTTTGTGCTGCTCGAACATCTGCGCCAGCGCGGCGGTAGCGTGACCGAGCATGGGGTCGCATTCAGCTCGGCGCGGTTTCACCATGATAACGTGAGTGTTCAGGCTGCGGATGTGCCTGATCACCCCGGTATTATCTTGCTGACATTCCATGTCACGGCGGCCCCGCGCGCGCTGGACCAGCAAATGGCACATCGCTCGGCGGCGCGCAGTGTGTCGGGCATGGCGGCCATGCTGGCGCATGAAATCCGTAACCCGCTTTCCGGCATCAAGGGAGCGGCGCAACTGCTGGAACAGGCTGTGACAGCCGGAGACCGCGAACTGGCAACGCTGATCTGTGAAGAGGTTGACCGGATCGATGCGCTGGTGGAGCGCATGGGTATGTTTGGCGAGGCCCAGCTTGACCTGCGGCCTTTCAATATCCACCGGATTCTGGAGCATGTCCGCCTGCTGGCCATGAACGGCTTTGCGCGCGGTTTGCAGATTCTCGAGCGTTATGATCCGTCATTGCCTCCCGTGTGGGGCGACCGCGATCAGCTTGTGCAGGTTCTGATCAATCTGGTGAAAAACGCCGCCGAAGCCATGCGCGAAAGCGGGCGGGAAGGGCAGATCAGCCTGATTACCCGCTACCGCCCCGGTATTCGTGTGGCGGTTCCGGGTACGGATGAATGGCGGCACCTGCCACTGGTAGTGACGGTGCGTGATACGGGGCCGGGTATTGATGATACGGTCAGGCCGCATCTGTTCGAGCCGTTTATTTCCACCAAGGCCAATGGCCGCGGGCTGGGCCTTGCGCTGGTGGGCAAGATCATGGATGACCACGGCGGCGCCATTGATGTTGAAAGCCGCCCGGGGCGCACAGAAATCAGCCTGTATCTGCCTGTAGCACAGGAAACGCAGGCCGAAGGCGGACAGGAGACCGCCCAGCCATGACGCCACCGCCCACCATTCTTGTTGCTGATGATGACCGCTCCATCCGTACCGTGCTGGGGCAGGCTCTGGGGCGCGCGGGTTATCAGGTGCGCAGCACGCCGTATGCCTCCACCTTGTGGCAGTGGGTGGAAGAAGGCGAGGGCGATCTGGTCATTACCGATGTGATCATGCCCGATGGCAGCGGGCTCGACCTTATTCCGCGCATCAAGCAGGTACGGCCTGACCTGCGGATTATCGTCATGAGCGCGCAGTCCACCTTGACCACGGCGGTCAAAGCCACCCAGCGTGGCGCGTTTGAATATCTGGCCAAACCGTTTGACCTCAAGGCGCTGCTGGCGGTTGTTGCACGCGCCCTTACGGCCTCGGCCCCCGATGCGGAAAAAGACAGCCCTGATGGCCTGCCGGAAGAACGGCTGGCACTGATCGGGCAGTCCGTGGTCATGCAGGGGATTTACCGTAGCATCGCCCGCCTGACGACATCGGACCTGACGGTCATGATCTCGGGGGAAAGTGGCACCGGCAAGGAGCTGGTCGCCCGTGCGCTGCATGAATATGGCCGCAGGCGTAACGGCCCGTTTGTAGCGGTCAATATGGCGGCCCTGCCGCGCGAGCAGATTGAAAGCGAACTGTTCGGCTTCGAACGTACGGGGGCACAGGGGCGCATGCCGGGCCGCTTCGAGCAGGCCACAGGCGGCACGCTGTTTCTCGATGAAATCGGTGATATGCCGCAGGAAGCCCAGACCCGTCTGCTGCGCGTTTTGCAGGAAGGCGAGTTTACCACGGTGGGTGGCAACCAGCCCCTGCGGGCAGATGTGCGGATTGTCGCGGCTACGCATCGTGACCTGCGACAGGCCATTCAGGCCGGGACTTTTCGTGAGGACCTGTATTACCGCCTGAACGTGGTGCCTTTACGCTTGCCGCCCCTGCGCGAGCGGGTGGAGGATATTCCCCTGCTGGCACGGCACTTCCTCAACCAGTGCCGCGAGGAAGACGGACGCCTGCGCCAGATAGACGAGGCCGCCCTGACCAGCCTTCAGGCATGGCGCTGGCCGGGTAATGTGCGCGAACTCGAAAACCTGATCCGCCGTGTGGTGGCGCTACATTCGCAGGAGACGATCACCCGTGAGCTGATCGAGGCTGAACTGTTCGATACAGCCTCGGTCGGTGCGGTCTGGCATGAGGGAGAGAGCAGCGAAGACGCCGGAGAGCCCCTGTCGGAGGCCGTTTCACGCCATATCGCGCGCTATCTGGCCGCGGGCCGCGAAGGCACGCCCCTACACGATCTGCATGCACAGCTTGTGGCCGAGGTGGAGCGCCCGCTTATTCAGATGACGCTGGTGGAAACACGCGGCAACCAGATCAAGGCTGCGGCCATGCTGGGGCTGAACCGCAATACGTTACGCAAGAAAATTCGTGAGCTGGATATTCCGGTCGTGCGGGGTGCAGGGTGAGTGCAGGCATAAAACCGGGCTTGTTTACCAAGGCCCGCGTACGCTGGCTGCTGCGCGCGCTGGAGCGGCGCAGTGTGGCCATAACGCTGGCTACACTCGCGCTGTGTCTGGGTTTTGCAACCTTTGTCGTGCTGTCGGCAGGCATGTCGTTCGGGCGTTATGCACTGATCGAACCTCTGGTGCTGTTTCTGAATGGGCTTGTGTTGCTCCTGCTTGTGCTGGCGCTGGTTATCAGGGTTTGGCCCATGCTGGTTGAACACCGCAAGGGGCTGGTTGGTGCCCGGCTACATGTGCGGCTGGTGACGCTGTTTGGCATTGTGGCGGTGGCGCCCACGCTGGTTGTGGGCGTGTTCGCAACTCTGTTTTTTCATTTTGGTATCCAGATATGGTTTTCCGACCGGGTGAATACCGCGCTCAACGAGGCGCTGGAGGCATCACGCGGGTATCTGACCGAACATAACGCCAATATCCGTACCGATGCGTTTTCCATGGCCAGCTACATCATGGGGGCACAGAACGAACTGTCCGCCAGTGGTATGGACCTGTTTCAGGACCATGAGGCCCTGAGCCAGATGCTCGACAGTCAGGCCACCATGCGCGGGCTGACCGAGGCGCTGGTCTATGACCCCATTACCAACAAGGTGGTGGCGGCGGGCGGGCTGATGAGCCGTACGGGCAATTTTCTTCAGGAACTGCCACCGCCTGCTGCCACGGTCATGGCCCGTTCGAATGATGTGGCCATTCTGGACTCGCCAGACGAGCGGACCGTGCGCGCGGTGGTGGAACTGTCCCAGACCCCCGCTCTCATGCTTGTGATCACGCGGCTGGTGGACCCCGGTATTCTCGAGCACATGCACCGCACGGAAAATGTGGTGGCAGATTACCGGCACCTGAACAGCAATAAGGCGAAGATCCAGCTCACCTTCGTCATGATTTTTGTGCTGGTGGCTCTGCTGGTTCTGGTGGCGGCGGTGCTGATCGGCCTGGCGCTGGCCAACCAGATCGCCCGGCCGCTGGGGCTGCTGAGTGTTGCGGCACGGCGGGTCAGCGAGGGTGATCTGGATGTGCATGTGCCAGACATCAAGCGTGATGACGAAGTGGCCACCCTCTCACGCGCCTTTAACAGCATGACGGAGGAACTCTCCAGCCAGCGTACGGAACTGATGGCGGCGTACAGCCAGATCAATGAGCGCCGTCGTTTTACCGAGGCTGTGCTGTCTGGCGTTTCCGCCGGGGTGATCGGGCTTGATGCGGAGCAGCGTATCGAACTGCCCAACCGGGCGGCCAGTGTGCTGCTCCAGACCAGCCTGCTGGATGCTACGGGCGAGTTGCTGGCACAACGTGTGCCGGAATTCGCCAGCCTGCTCATGGCCGCCCGTGCAACGCCTGATCAGGTGCTGACACAGGAAGTCCAGACAGGCCCGGTTACGAGCCAGCGCACACTGCTGGTGCGTATCGGGGCGGAACTGCGCGGCAGTGAGGTCGCGGGGTATGTGATGACCTTTGACGACATAACAGCCTTGCAGCAGGCTCAGCGCAAAGCCGCATGGGCGGATGTGGCGCGGCGTATCGCCCATGAGATCAAGAATCCACTTACCCCTATCCAGCTTGCTGCGGAGCGGCTGAAGCGTCGTTTTCTCAAGGAAATCACCTCCGACCCCGAAACCTTCGTCCAGTGTGCAGATACGATCGTGCGGCAGGTGGGGGATATCGGGCGCATGGTTGATGAGTTTTCGGCCTTTGCGCGCATGCCCCAGCCGGTTATGAAGGATGAGGTTCTCTCGCGTATCGTGCGCGAGGTGCTGGTGCTCCAGCGGAATGCTCACCCGGAAATTTATTATCATTTCGAGGTTGAGGGTGAAGGGCCGATTGTGCGGTGCGACAGAAGGCTGATCAGTCAGGCGCTGATCAATCTTTTGCAGAACGCGGCGGATGCCATTGGCATGGTCAGTCGCGCTGAGGGTCAACCAGAGGTGAAAGGGGAGGTCATGCTCCGCATCACACAGGATGATCACACCATCGCGCTGAGCGTGGCGGATAACGGCGTGGGTCTACCTGCCGATGACCGGCACCGGCTGACGGAACCTTACGTGACGCATAAGGTCAAGGGCACCGGATTGGGATTGGCTATTGTGAAAAAAATCATGGAAGATCATGGTGGAACCCTACGTCTGGACGATCGGGCGGAAGAAAGGGGAACCATGGCGATTCTGATTTTGCCGGTAAAGGACGATCATGGCGCATGAAATCCTGATTGTTGACGATGAACCTGATATCAGGCTGCTGATAGAAGGCATTCTGAGCGACGAGGGATACGAGACACGGGCGGCTGATGGTGCCGAGGCGGCTCTCGCGGCGTTTCGGGTGCGTAGACCGGCCCTTGTCATTCTGGATGTCTGGCTACAGGGCTCAGGCATGGACGGTCTGGAAATTCTTCAGGCCCTGAAGGCGGAGGAACCCTCCGTGCCTGTGGTCATGATTTCGGGCCATGGCACGATTGAAACCGCCGTCGCGGCGCTGCATCACGGCGCATATGATTTTATCGAAAAGCCGTTTCAGGCTGATCGCCTGCTTGTGGTGGTGCGGCGTGCGCTCGAGGCCTCGCGTCTGGCGCGCGAGAATGAGGAACTGCGCCTGCGTGCGGGGCAGGACATGGAGCTGTTCGGCTCCAGTGCGCAGATATCGGCCATCCGCAATCAGGTCGACAAGGTAGCGCCTACGGGTTCTCGCGTCCTGATCAGCGGAGGGCCGGGTACGGGTAAGGAAGTGGCTGCCCGCACGCTGCATGCGCGCTCACGCCGGGCAGATGGCCCGTTTGTGGCCCTCAACTGCGCCATTCTGGCTCCCAACCGTTTTGAGGAAGAACTGTTCGGGATCGAAGGCGGGCCGGATGGGGCCGGGCGGCGCACTGGCGTGCTGGAGCGTGCGCATGGTGGCACCCTGCTGCTGGATGAAGTGGCCGACATGCCCATGGAAACGCAGGGCAAGATCGTACGCGCCCTGCAGGACCAGACCTTCGAGCGGCTGGGGGGAGATACGCGGGTGAAGGTCGATATCCGCGTGCTGGCCACCACCAACCGCGACCTTCAGGCCGAGATCATGGCCGGGCGGTTCCGTGAGGATCTGTACTACCGGCTGGCTGTGGTGCCGTTGCGCATGCCTGCGCTCAAGGAGCGGCGTGACGATATTCCGGGGCTTGCGGCCCTGTTCCTGCGCCGTGCCGCCGAAATGGCGGGCCTGCCCGCACGTGAACTCTCGGCGGATGCGGTGGCCGTGTTGCAGGCCTATGACTGGCCGGGCAACGTGCGCGAACTGCGTAACCTTATGGAACGGGTGCTGATTATGCAGCCCGGTGGCAGCAATGAGCCCATTCGGGCCGAAATGCTGCCCTCCACCGTGGGCGAAAGTGCTCCAGCCCTGCTGAAGTTCGATGCCTCGACCGATGTCATGAGCCTGCCCCTGCGCGATGCCCGTGACCTGTTTGAAACCCAGTATCTGCAAGCCCAGCTTTTGCGTTTTGGCGGCAATATCAGCCGCACCGCACTGTTTGTGGGGATGGAACGCAGTGCTTTGCATCGTAAACTCAAGCAGCTTGGTGTAACATCAGAGGAACGAAGTGCTGGCTGATGCGTCAGACATGAAAAGGGTCATACGCGACCACGGCGCATGGCAGAACAATAAAGAGAATGAGTAGGGTTCACACTGTGGAAAAAGAGAGTGTCCAGAATGTACAGGAAGCGTTTCTAAACCAGATTCGCCGCTCCCGTGCGGCGGTGACCGTATTTTTGGTCAATGGCGTCAAGCTGCAGGGGTTTATCACCTGGTTTGACGATCAGGTCATGTTGCTGCGTCGGGATGATCAGACCCAGCTTATTTACAAGCACGCCATAAGCACAGTGATGCCCAGTATCGCCGTCAATCTTTCCGACAATGCAGGGGCTGCTTCGCCAGCCGACAGGGAAACCGGTCTTGGCGACGAGTTTATCTGAACAGAAAAAAGTCGTTGCCACGCGCGCGGCTGTTATCCTGCCGTGGGAGCGCGCGGCACATGGGCAGGACGTACGCGCTGCCGAAGCCCGGCTGGAAGAAGCCGTGGGGCTTACCGCTTCTATCGGCCTGATTATTGTCCGCAAGGCCGTTGTGCTGCTGCGCATGCGCCGCTCTGCAACCTTGCTGGGCAAAGGGCAGGTGGATGCGCTGGCCGCCGCCGTTAAGGCCGATCGGGTTGACGTGGTGGTGGTGGATTCCCGCCTGACACCCGCTCAGCAGCGTAACCTTGAAACGGAACTGGGCTGCAAGGTCATAGACCGTACGGGCCTTATTCTCGATATCTTCGGTGCCCGTGCCGCCACGCGTGAAGGTACGTTGCAGGTTGAGCTTGCGCATCTGGAATACCAGCGCTCGCGCCTTGTAAGGCTGTGGACACATCTTGAACGCCAGCGCGGCGGGTTTGGCTTCCTCGGTGGTCCCGGTGAAACCCAGATCGAAGCCGACCGCCGTATGATCAGCGAGCGGATTGTCAGGCTCAAGAAGGATCTGGAACAGGTGCGCCGTACCCGTGGGCTGCATCGTCAGGCCCGTAAGCGGGTTCCGTTTCCGGTTGTGGCGCTGGTTGGCTATACCAATGCGGGCAAGTCCACCCTGTTCAATGCTCTGACAGGGGCGACCGTCTATGCGCAGGATCAGCTTTTTGCAACGCTCGACCCCACCATGCGGGCCATTACCCTGCCATCCGGGCGGCAGGTAATCCTGTCCGATACGGTGGGGTTCATCAGCGAGTTGCCGACTGAGTTGATTGCCGCTTTCCGTGCAACGCTTGAAGAGGTGGCGGAGGCCGACATCATCCTGCATGTGCGCGATGTGGCCCACCCCGATAGTGCTGCGCAGAAAAAGGATGTGCTGGGTGTGTTGCAGGGCATGGCCCGTGACAACATGCTGGAGCCAGATTGGTCTGGTCGTGTTGTTGAAGTGCTGAACAAGGTCGACCTGCTGGGTGGGGCGGATGCCCTGCCCGGTACGGATGATACCGTGGCAATTTCAGCCATAACCGGCGATGGGCTGGGCAACCTGCTGGCGCGGATTGATGAGCGTATCACCACCGGCATGGAAATGGTGCGCTACCGGTTGGCCCTCTCAGATGGCGCGGCTTCGGCCTGGCTTTATCAGCACGGCGAGGTTTTGCACCGTGCTGATGAGGAAGAACAGACCGATATTACCGTGCGCCTTGCCGCCGAAGACCGCGCGCGGTTTGAACGCCAGTTTACGCATGTAACGGCCATTCTGGCCTGATGTGATTCCCTTCCCCCAACTGGGGGAGGGGGTCAGTCAAATTCAGCCGGACGGTTCGGGTCAGCCCGGTGGGCAAAAAGCAGGTCTATTTCATGCGGGAGTATGCGGCCGGTTGAAAGGTCAGCCGGTATTGCGCTTCTCTCGAAAAAACTGACAGCACTGGTTTCTACACTGGTTCTGGCCTCACCGCCGATGACATCGGCAGTGAAAAACAGCTTGGTAATGGAAAACGGTTCCGGCGGGGTATGGCCCTGATGGTCACGGTCGAACGCCATGGCCAGCTTGGTAATCCGCACGATATATCCAGTTTCTTCCAGAACCTCCTTGGCGGCGTTTTCCGCCGGGGTCAGGTTCACGTCAGCCCAGCCACCCGGCAGGGTCCAGCGATCCTCATCCAGCACTTCTCGCACCATCAGGAGCCGGTTCTGCTCATCAAAAGCGGCCACGCGCACTTCTAGCTTGGGGGTGGCGTAACCGCTTTGCTGGCGGAACAGGTTTTCTATAACGGTGCTGTCGGCCCGGCTTTCGGTCGCCATGATCTGCGCGGCCAGTGTCTGAAGCTGCTCATAGCGTTCGCGGTCGAACGGGTCCTTGACGTAATGCAGGCCGGTTTGGGCAATGGCCTGTATTTCCCGTGCCCAGATCAGCCAGTCAGGGTTTGCCATGGCGTGTTCTCCCGTGTGCGTGTCACAAAAAACGGGAAGGCCTTAGCCCTCCCGTTTCTGTTTTATGTCAAAAACACCCCATCAGACAGACGGGTTTAGAGACTGGCATCCGCGGTCTCGGCCGTGGTTGTGCCGTTTATCAGCAGACCATCGCCATTGGCAGAGACGGTTACGGTCTCTCCATCGTGGATACGGCCTTCAAGCAGCAGTTCCGCCAACTGGTTCTGCAGGTTGCGCTGGATAACCCTCTTGAGCGGGCGGGCGCCATAAACCGGGTCGTAGCCTTCATTGGCCAGCCAAGAATCCGCCAGCGGATCCAGCGTGAGGGTGATCTTGCGGTCATCCAGCAGTTTTTGCAGGCGTTTGATCTGGATATCCACGATCTGGCTCATGTCGGCTTTCTGCAGCCGTGCGAACAGGATAATTTCATCCAGACGGTTGAGGAACTCAGGGCGGAAGTGTTCGCGCACCACCTTCATTACCTGTGCCTGCACCATATCGGTTGTTTCGCCATCAGGCTGGTTGGCCAGATATTCCGAACCGAGGTTGCTGGTCAGGATAATGAGCGTATTGCGGAAATCTACCGTCCTGCCCTGACCATCCGTCAGCCTGCCATCGTCAAGCACCTGTAGAAGAATGTTGAAGACATCCTCATGGGCTTTTTCAACTTCATCAAACAGGATCACCTGATAGGGCCTGCGCCGCACGGCTTCGGTCAGCACACCGCCTTCCTCATACCCCACATAACCGGGAGGGGCGCCAATCAGGCGGGCCACGGCGTGCTTTTCCATGAACTCGCTCATGTCGATACGCAGCAGGGCCTTGTCATCATCGAACAGGAAGCGGGCAAGAGCCTTGGTCAGCTCGGTCTTGCCAACACCCGTCGGGCCAAGGAACAGGAAGGAGCCAATCGGGCGATTGGGATCCTGCAGGCCCGCACGCGCACGGCGCACCGCATTGGCCACGGCCTTGAGTGCGGGTTCCTGCCCGACAACGGAGCGACGCAGTTCGTCTTCCATGCGCAGCAGTTTGGCGCGTTCGCCTTCGAGCATGCGGTCAACCGGAACACCGGTCCAGCGCGAGACTACGGCGGCAACCCCCTGATCCGTTACGGCTTCTGACACCAGATCATTCTGCTTGGCGGGTTCTTCTTCCGTCTTGCGGGTCTGGGCAATCTGGCTTTCCAGATTGGGGATCACGCCATACATCAACTCGGAGGCACGGCCCAGATCACCCCGGCGCTGGGCCACTTCCACATCGGAACGGGCCTGATCAAGTTGCTCCTGCAACTTCTGGGTAGCGTGCACGCGGTCTTTTTCCGCATGCCAGGCAGCACTGAGCGTGTCGGATTTTTCTTCCAGTTCCGCTAGCTCGACTTCCACCGCCTCCAACCTGTCCTTGCTGGCGGTGTCATCTTCCTTGCGGAGCGCTTCACGCTCGATCTTGAGCTGGATGATCCGGCGGTCGAGTTCGTCCAGTTCCTCCGGCTTGCTGTCGATCTGCATACGCAGGCGGCTGGCCGCCTCGTCAATCAGATCAATGGCTTTATCAGGCAGGAAGCGGTCGGTGATGTAACGGTTGGACAGCGTGGCCGCAGCCACCAGCGCCCCATCGGTAATCCGCACGCCATGGTGCAGTTCGTATTTTTCCTTGATGCCACGCAGGATCGAAATCGTGTCCGCAACACTGGGTTCACCCACGAAAACCGGCTGGAAACGCCGGGCGAGAGCGGCATCTTTTTCGATGTATTTGCGGTATTCATCCAGCGTGGTCGCGCCAATGCAGTGCAGCGTGCCGCGTGCCAGTTCGGGCTTGATCAGGTTGGAGGCATCCATCGCGCCATCTGTCCGGCCCGCGCCAACCAGCGTGTGCATTTCATCAATAAAGAGAATGACCTGCCCTTCGGCGGATTCAATCTCTTTCAGCACGGCTTTTAGACGTTCTTCGAACTCACCGCGATATTTCGCACCCGCCACCAGCGCGCCCATATCGAGCGAGAGCAGCTTTTTGTTCCGCAGGGCTTCGGGCACATCGCCATTGACAATACGCTGGGCCAGTCCTTCCACAATGGCGGTCTTGCCCACGCCCGGCTCACCGATCAGGACGGGGTTGTTCTTGCTGCGCCGTGCCAGAACCTGAATGGCCCGGCGAATTTCCTCATCACGCCCGATAACCGGATCAAGCTTGCCCGCCTGTGCGACTTCCGTGACATCACGGGCATATTTCTTGAGCGCGTCGAAATTGGCTTCCGCCCCTTCGCTGGTGACGGTACGGCCCTTGCGAATGGTGGTGATGGCTTTTTCCAGCGCTTCTACGGAAGCACCGTTGTTTTTCAGTGCGTTGCCAGCCGCCGTGTCGGAGGCTGCGAGCGCTGCCAGCAGGCGGTCCTGCGCTACAAAGCTGTCACCCGCTTTTTGCGCACTCTGCTCGGCAAAGTCGAGCGCACGCACAAGGTCAGGGGTTGCTGCAGGCTGGCCAGCGCCACCGCCCTGTACCTTAGGCAGCTTGGCCAGCGCCTGCTCGGTTGCAGCCTTGACGGCTTCGGGGGTGCCGCCCGCAGCACGGATCAGCGAGGATGCAGCCCCTTCGGGGTCATCCAGCATGGCTTTGAGCAGGTGCTCAGGTGTGAGTTGCTGATTGAAGTCACGCAGAGCGATCGTTTGCGCTGCCTGAAGAAAACCGCGTGAACGTTCGGTAAATTTTGCAATATCCATAATAGCCCTCTTGTCCCTTTGAATGAGGCGACCGAAGGCCCTGCTGCCGTCCCTAGTTCAAGGCAACGGGTCAGGGTCTTTTGTTTCTTTTCATAAGATTGGAAGGCCATGGCGGACAGTCAAGGGGGCAGCAGGCATGCAGGCTGGGGCCGATGCAAATAACCCCTGTAAAAAGAAAAAGGGCGGAACCTTGTGCAAGGTTCCGCCCCGTTTCGCGTTGCTGTCAGCGCGGCTTACGCGGCGTTGAGCTGTGCTTCCGCAAATTCGTAGTTCGCCAGCTTGTCGAGGAAGTTGGTGATGTAGTCAGGACGACGGTTGCGGAAGTCGATGTAGTAGGAGTGTTCCCACACATCGGCGGTCAGCAGCGCGGTGCCCTGGCCTTCGGCCAGCGGGTTGGTGCCGTTGGGGGTCTTGGCGATGGCCAGCTTGCCGTCCTTGCCCAGAACCAGCCAGGCCCAGCCTGAACCGAACTGCGAAATGGCGGCCTTGCGGAACTCGTCCTTGAAGGTGTCGATGCTGCCGAAATCAGCCGTGATCTTGGCTCCCAGCTTTTCGGGCATGGCGCCACCCGTGGCGGACAGGCTGTTCCAGAAGAAGGAGTGGTTCCAATGCTGGCCAGCATTGTTGAACAGGCCGGTCAGGTCAGCCTTGCCATGCGCGGCGAGGATGATGTCTTCCAGAGACTTGCCAGCCAGTTCCGGCTTGCCTTCCAGCAGGGTGTTCAGCGTGGTGACATAAGCCTGATGGTGCTTGCCATGATGGAACTCAAGCGTTTCCTGGCACATGCCGCGCGCGGCAAGAGCATTGGTGGTGTAGGGAAGGGATGGCAGTTCGAAAGCCATGGTCAACTCCGTATCAAGTGCAGGGCGTGAGGGGGCGCCTGATCCGGCAACAGCTATGGGCACATGCGCCATGCGTCAAGGGAACGCTCCATGACAAAGGCGCGTGCAGGAGCTTTACCGGGTTCAGGCGCAGGGAATACGCCCTGCTGGTGGGGGCTTGTGGTCAGGCATTCCGTCAGGAATGCTGTGGCGGTATTACGCATGAAAAAGGATCGCGTTGCAACCCGGCAGGACGCGGCCCACGCATTTGGGATTACGGAAAACATAATGACGGCACCCATACAGGCAGCGGATACGGCGTCCATCATGGGCATGGCGGGCAGTGATCCGGACAGGATGCTGTGTGCGGCTTTCATGCCGCCGCCCGCACGTGAACTGGCGTGCACCCTGCTGGCTTTCCATAACGAACTCTTGCGTGCACTCCAGCCCGCACGCTCCAGTGCGGTTGCGGGGCCGCTGGCGGGCATGGTGCGGCTGCAATGGTGGCGTGAGGTAATGGAGGGCACCCGCCCGCCAGAACATGGCCTTGCCCCTGTGCTGCTTCAGGCCGTGGCGGATAAGCGTCTCAGCCGGGAAACAGTGCTCAGGCTCGTGCAGTCAGTGGAAATGGAGCTGGACAGGCAGGCCAGCCCGGACAGCGTGGCAACACCTGAGACATGGGAGCAGATGCTGCGTGATGGCGCAGGGGCACTGGGCGTGGGCATGGGCGAAATTCTGGGTGTTGGGGAAGCCGAAAGCCTGCGGGCGTTGGAATGGTGCGGCATGGCCTATGGCGCAGGGGCTATGCTGCGGCACTGGAGCGTGCTGGAAGGCAGTGGGCGTTTTTTGTTCCCCGGTGCGTTGTCAGCGTTGCATCAGGCAGGCAGTGCATGGGCCGCACAGGCCGAAGCATTCCGGCGGCAGGCGGGGGGGCAGGGGGCTGACTGGCGTTTGGCAGCTTTGCCGTTGGTGCTGGCCCGGCGCGATCTGGCCCGTTATGCCTCAACTGGGCAGGGAGCGGCACAGGCCGGGCGGCCGCGCGGCGTGGCCGACAGGCTGGCCGTCATGCTGGCCGGGTGGAAAGCCGCGCGTGGGCTATCAAAGCACGCGCGGCCTCAAGTTTCGTAATCAGGCGTCGTTGGCGACGATTTTTTCCATAATGCCGATCAGGGCCGAATAATCGGCATCTTCCGCCGCGCGGCGGGTGAGTGAAAGCTGCTGTGTGGTGGCGGCCAGTGTAGGTACTGGCACGGCCAGCCGGGCTGCCGCGTCCATGAACAGGCGCATGTCTTTCTGCATCAGCCGGGTAGGGAACTGCGGCGCGAAATCACCGGTTTTGGCCATGCGGATCTTGCGTTTGTGATGGGGGGATATCACGGCCATTTCATCCAGTGCATCAAAAAGCATGGAGCGGTCGAGCCCGGCAGCCAGTCCGTAAGCGATGGCCTCGGCCACGGCAGCCAGACCCGCCCCCATAATGGCGTTGATAACGAGCTTCAGCCGGGCACCGCTGCCAGCCGGGCCTGCATGTAAGGTCAACCGGCCGATAGCGTCAAAAACGGGCTTGGCGCGCTGCATGGCGGCGTCGTCGCCACCAGCCAGCACTACCAGCGCTGCGGCCTCAGCTTCGGGCGTGCTGCCTGAAACCGGGCAGTCAATCACGGTAATGCCGAGCCTTTGTCCCGCTTCGAACAGTGCCTGCGTAGCTTCGGGGGAAACGGAGCTTGTATTGAGCACAAGCCCGCCGGATTTCATGCCCGCGAATGTGCCCTGCTCACCATACATACAGGTTTCAAGGGCTTCATCATCGGGCACGCATACCAGAATGATATCTGCGGCGCGGGCGACTTCGGCTGCCGTGGCGAGAAAGGGTGTATCGCCATTTCCCCCCTTGCCGGAGGGCGTGTAGGCAACGGTCTTGTAGCCTGTTTTGCCTAGATTGACCGCCATGCGGCTGGCCATGGCACCCAGGCCGATAAAGCCGATGGTCTGTGCTGCTGTCATGATTTTCCGTGACTCCGAAATTTTTCTGCTATCATAGGCCGGAAAAAATGTGCGTCTTCCCGTATGGCGTCACACAGCGTAGCGATTCCACCAAAGGGGTGCAAACCGGCAGGGAGCATACGCATGCTGAGCGTGAAGGAGCCACCCGCACCGGGTAGGCCACGCAGGAAAGCCAGATTGTCGCCATTCCAGAAACAGGTGCTGTTTTACGCCCTGTTCATGATGCCGCTTGTTTCAGACCTGCTGGAAATGGCACACAGTCCCGACCATGCCCGAGCGGTGGTGGAGCAGCAGCATAAGCTCGGGCTCTATGCCTTCCGCTTTCTCTTGAGCTCTCTGCTTGTCTCGCCACTCAGGCGTTTTGCGCGGGTGGATTTCATGGTGTACCGGCGGCCTCTGGGGCTGCTGGCGTTTACATATGCCCTGATACATGCGGCGTTTTACTTGGTCGACATAACGCATCTGAACACCGAGCGGTTGCGGCATGATTTTATGACACATCCGCTATTTGTGTTCGGGCTGCTGGCGCTGCTGCTTTTATCGGTGCTGGCGGTCACCTCTACCCGTGGGGCCATCAGGCATATGGGGTGGCGGTGGGCGCGGTTGCATAGGCTTGTTTATGTGGCGGCGGTGCTGGCCAGTGTGCATTTCTGTCTGGCGTTTCGCACATGGCATGTGGAGGCGTTTATTTACGCTGGCGTGACCATGGCCATACTGGCCCTGCGGTGGCTACCGCCACGCCGGGGCGTTTAAGGCGGTATCGGTTTAGCCGAGCAGGCTTTCGTGTCCCAGTTTTGTCAGCAGGCTGGTAGTGCGTGATGCGGCATTGAGGATACGCACCTGCTTGTGACGTGCGCGCAGGCGGTTGACGGTTTTTTCCAGTGTGGCAGCGGCACTCAGGTCCCATAGCCGGGCATCGGCCAGATCAATGATCACGTCTGGCGCGTTGTCCTGAAAATCCACGGCATCAGGCAAGAGCGAGGCGGAGGCGAAAAAAAGCTCTCCCCGGACATGGTAGGTGCGGGTCTGGCCATCGGCGCTGTCCTGTGTGCTGACCGTAACCAGCCGCATGACCTGAAAGGAAAAAAACAGGCCATTAAGCAGCACACCGCAGGCAACGCCCGCCGCCAGATCATGCGTGGCCACCACAACGGCCACAGTTACGAGCATGACTGCGGAGGACAGGCGCGGATGGCGCAGCAGATCACGTAGGGAAGACCATGAAAACGTGCTGATGGACACCATGATCATGATTGCCACAAGGGCGGCTACCGGCACGCGTGCCACCAGCGGGTGTAATGCCACCAGCAGCAGGAGCAGAAAGGCCCCGGCGGTAAAGGTGGACAGGCGTCCGCGCCCGCCATAGCGCAGGTTGCCAACCGTCTGCCCGATCATACCGCAGCCCGCAATGCCGCCGAACAGCCCGGCCATGATATTGGACAGGCCCAGCCCGGTGCACTCCATGCGCTTGCTGCTATGGGTGTCGGTCATTTCGTCCACCACGGCCGCTGTCATCAGGGATTCCAGCAGCCCCACCATGGCCATGGCAAAGGCATAGGGCAGCACGGTCAGAAGCGCATCGGTGCTCAGCGGCACGGCAGGCAGCGTAAAATGCGGCAGCCCCGTGGGCAATGCGCCCAAATCCGCCACAACCCGCACCGGCATGGGCACGACGGCGCAAAGAGCTGTCAGCACCACGATACAGACAAGGGGGGAGGGAATGGCCGCACTCAGCCGGGGTAGAAGGTACACAATGGCCAGCCCGAGCGCGATCAGGGCGTAGGTGTGCCAGCTTACATGCAGCATTTGCGGAAGCTGGGCTGAAAAAATCAGAATAGCCAGCGCGTTGACAAAGCCTGTCTCCACTTCCCGCGAGACAAAGCACATGATGGATTGCAGACGCAGCAGCCCGAACACGATCTGTATGCCGCCCGCCATCAGAGTTGCCAGCAGCAGGTATTGCAGCCCGTGCGTATGTACCAGACTGGCCGCCACCAGAGCCACCGAACCCGCAGCCCCTGAAATCATACCCGGTCTGCCGCCGGTTATGGCAATCACAACACTAATGACAAAGGACGCAAACAGCCCGACTTCGGGCGCTACCCCCGCGACATAGGAAAAGGCGATCACCTCGGGAATAAGGGCGAACGTGCCCACCATGCCCGAAAGGATGTCGCGGACAGGCTGGCCTGTCCATTCGCGGAGGTAGTTCTGCACTGTCACGGGTTGGCGGTTCCGGTGTCTGTCTCAAGGAAAGGGTGGCGTGTTGCCGGGATAAACCGCCATGCCCCGGCATGAAAGGCTTTTCTGTGCCGGGAAAACACCGCCCCGTCAGCGAGGACGGCGCGGGAGCGATTGTGCCGCGCGCCTGCGCCCTTTATGGCTTGGAGTATGGATGTAGCTGCCAATACCTCTCCCCTGATCTGGATTCTGGCTGGTGAGGCCAGTGGTGACGTGCTGGGCGCACGTCTGATGCAGGCTATCCGCGCGCGGGTGCCGGGTGCGCGTTTTGCCGGTGTGGGCGGGCAGCGCATGACCGAGCAGGGGTTGCACAGTCTTTTCCCTTTGCGTGATCTGGCCGTTATGGGGCTGGTGGAAATTCTGCCCCGCCTGCGCCAGCTTTCACGTAGGCTGGATGAAGCCGTGGCCGATATTACCGCCACCCGCCCAGATCTGGTGGTGACGATCGACAGCCCCGGTTTTGCCCTGCGGCTTTTGCGCCGCATAGCCGGGCTGGGGATTGCGCGCGTGCATTATGTGGCGCCACAGGTCTGGGCATGGCGGCAGAAACGGGTGCGGGAATTCCCCGGCCTGTGGGATGAACTGCTCTGCCTGCTACCATTTGAGCC
The DNA here is from genome assembly GCF_047721125.1 of Acetobacter papayae. Classification (NCBI taxonomy): domain Bacteria; kingdom Pseudomonadati; phylum Pseudomonadota; class Alphaproteobacteria; order Acetobacterales; family Acetobacteraceae; genus Acetobacter; species Acetobacter papayae. Next base: position 53,460 of record NZ_JBDNWF010000004.1, read on the forward strand.
AGCGTTTTTCAGTAAGCACGGGCTGGCGGCCCGTTTTGTCGGTCATCCGGTGTTGCAGTCCGGAGCCGATCAGGGAGATGCTGCTCGCTTTTACCGCACGCATAACCTGCCCCAAGGTGCGCGGGTGCTGATTCTTATGCCCGGTAGTCGCCGCTCCGAGGTGCCGCGTCTGCTGCCGGTTTTTGGCAGCATGCTGGCCCAGTTGCGCACGCTTTTGCCTGATGTTGTGCCGGTTGTGCCTGTATCCGCTGTCGTGGCTCCGGTGGTGGAGCAGGCTACAGCCCGCTGGCCCGTGCGGCCGGTTATTGTCACCAGCCTGCAGGACAAGCACGATGCCTTTGCCGCAGCGGGAGCCGCGCTGACAAAATCCGGCACCTCCACGCTGGAACTGGCTCTGGCAGGTGTGCCTATGGCGGTGACGTACCGGGTTAACCCCATCACGGCGTTTTTTGCGCGCAGGCTGATCCGCGTGCCGCATGTCGCCATGGTCAATCTGTTGGCAGGGCGGGAAGTTGTGCCTGAACTGTTGCAGGAGAACTGCCGGGCAGATGTGCTGGCCCGTGCAGTATGCCGGTTGTTTGAGGACAAGGCATACGCCGCCGGGCAGAAACAGGCTTTTGCCGAAGTGCTGCACGGGCTGGAAGGGCCGGGGGATACCCAGCCAGCCGATGCGGCTGCGGAAGCCATTCTTGATTTGCTAGCCCGCCGCCCGTCAGCCTGAAACCGCTTAGGGCGCTGAAGCCCTGCTGCCCATGAAGGGTGCAGGGCAGGCGTGTTCAGGCGTGGGTGTGGTAGAGTTCTGCCGGGTCGATTTCGGGCTTGGTCAACTCAATCAGACCTTCGGACGTGGCCGCGCGGTAGAAGCAACTCCGGCGACCGGTATGGCACGCTACACCTATCTGATCGACCAGCAGCAGCACGGCATCGGCATCGCAGTCTATGCGCGCTTCGATCAGGGTTTGGGTCTGGCCGGAGGTTTCGCCCTTGCGCCACAGCCCCTTGCGGCTGCGCGAATAATAGCACACCCGGCCCGTTTGCAGGGTTTCACGCAGGGCCTCGCGGTTCATCCATGCGATCATCAGCACCTCGCCCGTGTCATGCTGCTGGGCAATGGCGGCAACAAGACCGGCTGCATCAAAACGCATCGTGTCCAGCATGCTGTCCAGCGTGGTGGTGTCGGGGGCGGTATAGGGCATGGGGTTTAGTCCGGCGTGGAGTTGGAGGAAACGGGTGGCTGCAGGGCCTCGGCCAGCCATGCTGGCGGGCGGGGTGTCAGGGTATGGCCAGCACAGAGCAGAGGGGCCGCGGGCAGGCCTGTTTTGAGCATGGCCAACCCCAGATGATCCTGTGAGGAACGCAGTGTGCCCACTTCCACCCCATTCTGCTCGATAGGCGTGCCGGGGGCAGGCAGCGGGGTAGTGGCGGCAACAGGCACAAGCCTGCGCTTAACTAGTGCGCGGTAGTGCATTCGGGCTGTTATTTCCTGCCCCATGTAACAGCCTTTACTCCAGGCAATGCCACCTAGCAGGTCCATATTGGCTTCCGCTGCCAGTGTGCGCCCGGTTTCGCAATCCTGTGCACCATCGGGTAGGCCCAGTGCTAGCCGGTGCAGGGCGTAATCCTGTTCCGTGGCGTTGGCCTTGGTGGCGGGGGGAGCATCAATCAGCCGCCAGCCTGCGTTTTCAAGCCGTGGGTCGCGGTAGCTCAGTGCGTTTTCCAGCAGGGTTTCTCCGGCTAGCGTTTCTGTCGCAGCGCCCCACAGGGCATGAACGCTCAGGCCGGTCAGGTCTATCGTTACATCCGCGCGCAGGCGAAAGCGCAGCAACTGGGTGCGCAGGGTTTCCGCCTGTGTGGCGGCGCAGTCCAGCAGCAGGCAGTCGTCTTCAGGGTGGGCCAGCACGAAAAAATCTGCCTGCCAGCGGCCTTGAGGGGTAAGGCAGGCACCCCATGCGGCATCGTTTGGGCCAAGGGCTGCAATATCCGCCGTTACCAGCCCTTGCAAAAAGCGGATACGATCTGCCCCGCTGATACGGATAACCGTTCTGTCTGACAGTCTGGCGCTCTGCGGTGTGCTGTGTGCTGGGGAGGACATGGGGCGCTCCTGTCCGGGCGGTTGGGCTGAATGGGAGAACACCCTACAGCCTGCGGGCTGGGGTTTCAAACCGCCAATGTTTCAAAGACATCGCCTGTAACTGGTTGCGCGCGCACATGTGCGCGATGCCACAGGGCGTAGAACAGCAGCCCCCATGCGGCGGTGCCCTCGCGGGTTTTGTCCGCCGCCATGAAGAGAGCCCGCACCCGCTCGGGGTGGGCGATTTCGGCAATGCAGTCCTGTTTGGCCACCAGTGCGCCCAGTGTCTGCCCGTCCTGTGCAATCCATGAGCCAATTGGCACCGTAAACCCCTGCTTGGGGGCGAAAGGGCGTGCCGCCGGGGCGTGTTGCGCCAGCCAGCGGCGCAGGAGCCATTTGCCCTGACCATTGTGCACACGCAGGTTGTCAGGCAGGCGGCGGGCTACATCAGCCACTACCGGGTCAAGCAGGGGGGTACGACCTTCCAGCCCGTGGGCCATCAGGCAGCGGTCGAGCTTGAGTAGCAGATCATTGGGCAGCCATTCAGCTATATCTACGGCCTGTGCTCGCGCCAGCGGCGTGGCCGCGTGGGCGCAAGCCTGTTCAGCCGCTGCAATACCCGCCCGCCAGTCCGTGTCGGCACCGGGGCGGTCGGCCCGCAGGATGTCGAGCCCGTCAAACACGCCGCGCCGCCATGGGCGTTTGCGGCCTGCCCACCACGGGCGGGTGGCGGCACGGTAGCGCCCGTAACCGCAGAACAGTTCATCCCCGCCTTCACCCGAAAGAATAACCCGGACATCTTGCGCGGCGCGGCGGGCCAGAAACCATGTGGGGATAATGGCGTAATCGGTTGCTGGGTCGTCCATACACGCGACGATTTCAGGCAGGTGCCGCCACACCATGGCGCGCGTGACCATAAGTGTTTCATGCTCGGCCCCTGCTGCCTGTGCCAGTGCGCGGGCGGCTTCGGCTTCGTTGGCGGCCCCCGGCACGTCGAAACTCGCGGTCCATGTATGCAAAGGGGGCGTGGGGTGTGTGGCGGCGCGTTTCAGGCGGCTCATGGCGGTCAGCACGCAGGCACTGTCTATACCGCCGGACAGGAAAAGCCCGAACGGTACATCGGCCCGTTCATGCGCGGACACACTGTTCATCAGCGCGGTATCGAGCAGGGCCAGAGCCCTGTCTTCCGTCGTGCTGCCTTGGGTGCGGGGCAGCAGGTCGCTCCGGTGTGTTACAGGTAGGGCGGGCTGGCGGTAACGTGCGGTTATATGTCCATTGATGATACGCAGGGTTTCGCCGGGCAGAACGCGCCGGATACCGGGGAAAATGGTTTTTTCACCGGGCACGAAACGCAGTTGCAGCATTGTTTCACGCGCTGTGGGGCATAGGGTGCGCTGCACCAGTCCGGCCCGGAGCAGAGCTGCGGGCTCTGAGGCAAAGGCCAGACCATAGGCGGTTTCAGCCATGTAAAGCGGTTTGATGCCAAACGGATCGCGTGAGAGTACCACCTCGCCCGTGCCGGTATCGTGCAGGGCTATGGCGTACATGCCGCGCAGGTGGCGGGGATACTCCACCCCCTCGCGGGTAAATAGGGCCAGAGCGGATTCGCAGTCGCTGCCGGTTGTGAATGCGGCGGGGCCGAGGGTGTGGCGGATTTGCGGGTCGTTATAGATTTCGCCATTGGCGATGAGTGTTGCGGCAGAGTTGCTCAGTGGCTGGTCGCCGCCCGCAAGGTCGATGATGGACAGGCGGGTATGGACAAGATCGGCCCCGCTTTCGCGGCGGATATGCGCGCCGTCTGGCCCCCGGTGGCTCAGTGCTTCTGCCAGAGCGTCCAGCACAGGTAGCGGGCAGGGGGGGGATGCGGCGTCATGGGCCAGCCCGGCAATGCCGCACATCGATCAGTTCTCCACCGTGCTGAGAAAGTCCTGCCATGCGTGCAGGACGGGGGCTGGTGCAAAGGTGCTTTCGTAGGTTGCGCGTCCGGCCTGCGCCAGATTATGCGCCAGCGTGGGGTTTTCCAGCACTTCGTTCAGGGCAGTTGCGAGTGCCGTGGCGTCTTCCACCGGGGCCAGAAGGCCGTTTTTCCCGTGTTCGATCAGCTCTGTCGGGCCTTGTGAGGCGGCGGCCACAACAGGGCGTGTGGCTGAAAAACCCTCGATCACCACATTGCCCAGTGGCTCGTGCCGTGAGGGGCAGACCAATGCCGTGCAGGCCCGGATCAGCCCGCCCGGATCAGCCGCCCAGCCGGGCATGAACACGCGTTCATGAACACCCTCGCGGCGGGCCAGTTCTTCCAGCGCCGCCCGTTCGGGGCCTTCCCCCGCGATAACAAGCGGAATACGGGGCACATGCCGCAGGCTGCGGATCAGGACATCGAAAGCCTTGTTGGTATGCAGGCGGCCAAGGGCCAGTAGAAACGGGGCTCCTTCAGGCAGCCCCTCAGGCCAGATAGCGGGTGTATGCGCCAGATCAGTGGCGAAATTCGGCAGGTAGTGCACCCGCTTTTCGTCCCAGCCCTGTTCGATCATCCATGTTTTCAGCCCGCGTGTATTGCCGATCAGATGCGTGCAGCGGCGATAATAAGCGAGGTCGTAATACCCTCCCAGCCGTCCGGCCAGCACCCAGTCGCCCTTGGGGGTAAACTGGGCGGCGCGGTTCATCCACGCAACGGTAATGCGCGGTGCAAAAGCCTGTAGGGCGCGGCGCAGGCGCGGGCCTGTGCGCAGGTCGAGCCGCCCGCCGAAGGGGAGTTGCAGCGGCTCTGCCCCTCCGTTGCGCAGGCGCGCGGCGCGCTCGGCATTGCGGCGGATGACGGGTAAAACCGGCAGCCCCTGCGCGGCCTGCGCTATGCACAGACGTTCGAAAAACAGTTCGGCCCCCCCGGCGGCGGCTCCTGCCATGACATGGGCGACGCGGGGTAATTCTGTGTCTGTTGTCATGCCGTAGGCTCCTTCAGCAGGGCCAGTGCGGCGCTGGCGACTGTTTCCACGTTCAGTCCTGCAATCGGAGCTTCCCCCTCCGGGCCGGGGGCCGCGACCCAGTGCGCCTGCGGGCCTGCGGGTGCGTATTCCGAAGCGCGCGAAGGCCCGAAAAGCCCCAGCGTGGGGGTGCCAGCAGCAGCGGCCATGTGCATCAGACCGGAATCGTTGCCCACATACAGGGCGCAGCGGGCGAGCAGTGCGGCGGTCTGGGTCAAGGCAAAGCGTCCGCCCATGTCCAGTGCGTGGGGTAGTGCGTCCAGCAGGGGGCGGGCAAGGGCGGCTTCCTGTGCGCCGGGGCCGTAGAAAATGGCGGGGCGTGCTTGCGGATATGCTGTGCTGATGGCCTGCCAGAGAGCAATATGGCGCTCCACCGGCCAGATTTTGCCTGTCCAGTTTGCTGTGGGGCCAAGCGCAATAATCGGCGGTGTGGTGGGGATGAGTGCTTGAGCCTGCGCGCGTTCCACCTCGCTGCACCAGATGGTGGGTAGGGGGGGAGGAGACTGCCCCAGCAGGGCGGCCAGATGTTCAATCCTGCGGCCGGGGCGTCTGCCGCCACGCATGATCAGGCGTCGGCCCGAGCGCAGGAGCAGGGTGGTGGCGGAACCGCGTAGGTCCACCGTTATGTCCCAGCGCTGGCTTACGCAGTCTTTCCATAGCTTCAGCCAGTGCAGGTCATACTGGTGCTTTTCCATGATCAGGATGCGTTCGAGTCCCGGAACATGGCTGAACAGTTCGGCGGGCACCGGCCCACAGGCGATGGTCACGCGCGCGCCCGGGTGGCGGCGCAGCAGTTCGGCCAAAATGCCGGTCGAAATTACCGCATCGCCCAGCCGTGTGGCCGTAATGAAAAGCATGTGCATCACAACAGGTTTATACCGGGTTGCGGGCCTTGTCCAAGCGTTCGCGCATGGGGGTCTCTGGACTTTTGCCCGGCCTGTGCCAGAAGAGAAAAATCGGGTTCGGTCTCGGCGGCACGTGCTGGCAGGGGGCCTTGTATGGCTTTGGAAAAGCCTCCGATCATGTGTGGAGAAAACGGGATCATGAAAAAAAAGACTGCTCTGCTTGCTGGCGTGGTTCTGGCCTGTGGCTGGGGTGTGGCCCCCGCTCAGGCCGCCGGGCATGTATGGGTGCCGCAGAACTGCGGCGATGAGCCAACAGCCCCCGCCGTAGATGTTTCCACCGTGGAGCGTTACAACGCCTCCGTGGATAAGGTGAGCGCTTACCAGAAGGAAGCCCGCGCCTATAACAGTTGCGTTGTGCGTTCGGCCCTGCATGAAGAAACCGCCATCAGCGAGGATGCAAAGGACCGCATCTCGTTCGTGCATGACAGTAGTTCTGCTGTGCAGAAGCGGATTGCCGGCAATTTTGAAAAACTGACCGCAACGCTCAAGGCAGGCAGCGCGCGCCTGCAGAAAGCCGCGCAGTAACGAAAAAAAACGCCCCGGCCTGTGCCCCTGATCTGCCTTTTGGGCTGAAAGCATGGCCGGGGCAAAACAGCTCTGACCTTGGGTGGAAAGCCCCTATTGGCATGGCGGAGCGTGGGCTGCTTTGCCGCGCATGGGGCTTTGCGCCTTGTGTGATGTCGCTGGCTGGGGCAGATATGCGGGTATCAGGCGAGTACTGCGCGAAGCGACAGCGCGGATTCAGGAAACAGGACAGGCCGGAACGTGTCAGAGGATCTTTTCAGGGAAGTGGATGACGCTCTGCGGGCCGAGCGTCTGCGTCGTGTAGCGTGGCGATATGCCGGGCTGGCTGCGGCGGCGGTTGTGGCCGTGGCTGCTGCTGGCGGCGGCTGGGCATGGCATGTGAACCAACTCAAGGTTGAGCGCCAGAAAGCGACAGGCGCGTATCTGACCGCCCTGAACCAGACAAGCAATCTCCCAGCCCCGATGGATGGTGCAACGGCCCCTGTTGCCCTGAGCAAGACGGCGCAGACGGGGCTCGATACCCTGCGCGAACTCGCTAAGCAGGCTCCTGATGGTGTGGCTGTCATGGCCCGCCTGCAGGAAGCGGGCATGCAGGCGGCACGGGGCGATACAAAAGCAGCTCTTGCTGCATGGGATAGCGTGCAGGCCGATGAAAACGCGCCGCGCCTGCTGCGTGATCTGGCCTCGCTCCTGTGGTGCCGCCAGCAGCTCGACACCGCAAATCCGGCGGAACTGCGCTCGCGCCTGTCCGTTCTGTCCGGCAAGGATCAGCCTTGGTACGGTCTGGCCACCGAGGCACTGGCCCTGCTGGATGTGCGTGAAGGGCATATTGACGATGCGCGCCGGAAATTTGCGGCCCTAATGGCCCAGCCTGATCTGCCCGGAGGCGTGCGGAGCCGCGCGCAGGACATGATGCAGGCCCTCGACCCGTCAGCAGGATAAGAGCATGAGCAGCAAAACAATGCCGGGCCAGCCCCACCGTAATGGATTGACTCGCCGCGGCCTGCTGGTGGCTGGTGCCATCGCTCCTGTTCTCACAGGCTGCGATGATGACGACAAGAAAGTGCCGCTGGTTGGCCACAGGACGGATATCCTGTCCTCCGGCGAGGCGCTGGTGGTGGACAAGGAAGACAAGACCGCCATTACCATGCCGGCCCCCATCACTGTGTCGGAATGGCCGATCAATGGCCGCGTGCCTGAACATACCAGCAGCAATTACGCATGGGGTGGGCTGCATGCCCGCTGGCGCAGGAGCATCGGGGCCGGTATTTCCGAACCGAGCCTGCTGGCATGGGCAGCGCTGGGCTCGCTCGGGCGGGGTATTATTCAGTCCCAGCCCATCGTGCATGATGGCCGCCTGTTCATGATGGATGCGCAGGGTGTTATCCGGGCGTTTTCATGGCCCGGCATGCGCCATGAATGGACATTCAACCCGCGGCCCAAAAAGCTTCAGTCCAGCAATCTGGGCGGTGGTCTGGGTGTCGATGGCGATACGCTCTATATTGTTGATGGCGTGTCTCAGGCGCTGGCGGTGAATGTTGCCACTGGCAAGGTCAAGTGGCGTACCGATATCGGCACACCCGGTCGTTCCGCCCCCACCATTGCCGAAGGGCGTGTGTTCTTCGGGACCATAGACGAACGGTTTTTTGCGCTGGATGCCGCGACAGGCCGCCAGCTCTGGAGCTATGCGGCCACAACGGTCGAAACCACGGTCTTTGGCCAGCCGGCTCCGGCTTTTGCCAATGGCGTGGTGGTGGCTGGTTTCGGCGGGGGTGATCTTGTTGCGTTCCGTGCGGAAAGTGGCGAGGTTGTCTGGTCTGAAATGCTTGGCAACGTGAACAGTCAGGCCAGCACGCTTAATCTGTCCTGTGTGCGCGGCCTGCCCGTTATCGTGGGTAGCGTGGTGTATGCGGTCAGCATGGCGCAGGTTCTGGCGGCGGTGGATATCCGCACCGGGCGGCGCGTGTGGGAGCGCTCGGTTGCCAGCCTGAACAATATCCTGATCGTGGGTGACTGGCTGTTCGTGCTTTCGCTCGACCAGCAGCTTGCCTGTCTGGATCGGCTGTCCGGCCATGTGCGCTGGATCACGCAGTTCCGCCGTTTCCGCAAGCTGGATACGGATAAGGATATCGTCACCTGGTTTGGCCCGGTTCTGGCGGGTGGCCAGCTTGTATGTCTGAGCACCCTGCCCGAAAACGGTATGGTGCGGGTTGATCCGGCAACCGGCCGGATTATTTCAGTGGATGCCATGGACAGCCCGGCCTGCATGGCGCCGATTATAGTGGACGGCCAGATGTTGATCGCCACGAATGAAGGATATCTGCGTTCCTATGGCTGATCGCTACAAACCCATGCGCCCCCCGGCGCCGCTGCCTACCGGAGACCTGCCGGTGGTGGTTATCGCGGGGCGGCCTAATGTGGGTAAATCGACCCTTTTCAACCGCCTGGTAGGCCGCAGGCAGGCGCTGGTGGCGGATACGCCCGGTGTGACCCGTGACCGTAAGGAAGGGGTGGCTCTGGTGCGCGGGCGGCATATACGCCTGATCGACACCGCCGGGCTGGAAGAAGCCGCCCCGGACAGCCTGTTCGGTCGTATGCGTGCCTCGTCCGAAAGTGCGGTGCATGAGGCGGATCTGGTTCTGTTCTGCATCGATGCGCGTGCAGGCATTACCCCGGCGGATGAACACTTCGCCCAGTGGATACGCCGCCAGAACCGGCCGGTGCTGCTGCTGGCCAACAAGGCCGAAGGGCGGCAGGGCACGGCCTCTGCGCTGGAAGCCTATGCCCTTGGTCTGGGTGAGCCTGTAGCGCTGTCCGCCGAGCACGGCGAAGGCGTGACAGACCTGATGTGGGAAATTGCCGAGCGCCTGCCCCAGTTCGCCAGCAGCGAACCGGAGGAAGAGGAACTGCCAGAAGACCCGGACGCTGAGGCAGATGCCCGCCCGCCGGGGCCGATGCGCGTAGCGATTGTGGGGCGGCCTAATGCGGGCAAGTCCACGCTGCTCAATACCCTGCTGGGTGAGGAGCGTATGATTACCGGCCCCGAACCGGGGCTGACACGCGATTCCATCGCCGTGACCCTGCATGATGGGGACGACACGTTCGAGATCGTCGATACGGCGGGCCTGCGCAAAAAGGCCCGTATTGACGAAACGCTGGAGAAAATGTCCGTCTCGGCTTCCATCGAGGCACTGAAAATGGCGGAAGTGGCCATTCTCGTGCTGGATGCCACGCTGGGTGTGCAGGAACAGGATCTCCAGATCGCACGGCTGATCGAGCGTGAGGGACGGGCCTGTGTTCTCGCCCTCAATAAATGGGACGCGGTGGAAGACAGGGCGGAAACCCGCAAGGCCATTCTGGATCGGTTGAGCATTTCGCTGGCGCAGATGCGTGGCGTGCCGGTGGTCACATTCTCGGCCCTGACTGGTGTAGCCGTGCATAAGCTGCTGCCCGCAGTGCGGGAGGCGTGGACCGTGTGGAACGCACGCATTCCCACAGGCGAGCTTAACCGCTGGTTTGAGGATATGCAGGAACGCCACCAGCCGCCGCTCGTTAACGGCAAGAGGCTGAAGCTGCGTTATATGACGCAGGTCAAGGCGCGGCCTCCTACTTTTGTCATTTTCGGCACACGGGCCGAGCAGATGCCTGAGGATTACAAGCGGTATCTGGTCAATGGCCTGCGTGAGACCTTCGACCTGCCGGGCGTGCCTATCCGCCTGCAGACCCGAGGCACTAAAAACCCTTACGCGGATCGCTGAGCCGTTCCGGCGGGGTCAGGTTTTTTTTAACCGCCTGACCCTGTTCCGCCCTGATCAGACCATACGGCGCGCAGGAAAAGCCTGACGCGGGCTCTGGTTATGCGGGCACGCAACGCAGGAGGCGAAATCAGGCATGAATACGCAGGACGTGGCGACACCCGCCCAACCCGGTGCGGCTTCAGGCTCCAGTGGTCTGTACGGTGCGGCTCGTGGCTGGGCTATGCTCGCTGTGGCGCTGTCGGTTTTCCTCGCTCTGCTGGATTACGCCATTGCCAATGTGGCGTTGCCCGATATAGCGCGCGACCTGCATGCCTCATCTTCCGCGTCTATCTGGGTGGTTAATGCCTATCAGATGGCCAGTCTGGTTACGCTGCTGCCGCTGGCAGCACTGGGTAGCCGTGTGGGTTTTGCCCGACTATGCCGGGCGGGCATTGTGCTGTTCATGCTGGCCTCGCTGCTGTGCGCGGTGGCCACCAACCTGCCTTTTCTGGCCATGGCGCGGGTTTTGCAGGGCATTGGCGGTGCGTGCATCATGAGCGTGAATATTGCTCTGGTGCGTTTTATCTATCCCCATGCGGAAATCGGGCGAGGGGTTGCCCTTAATGGTGTAGTGGTGGCGCTGGGCGTTGCCATGGGGCCAACGGCTGCGGCTGTTATCCTGACCATGGGTTCATGGCCATGGCTGTTCTGGATCAATCTGCCTATGGGCGCGCTGGCGCTAGGTGTTGCGGCATTTGCCTTGCCGGATACCCCCCGCACCGATGCCATGCCTGACAGAACCGGCAGTCTTTTGTGCATGCTGGCATTTGGCCTGTGCGTTATGGGCGGGGATTCATTGGCGCACCAGCAGGGGGTGTTGCTCTCCTGCCTGCTGCTGGTGGCCGGGCTTGCCGCAGGGGTAGTGCTGGCACGGCGTGAGCGGCATGTGCCACATCCCATCCTACCGGTGGACCTGCTGTGCACTCCTGCTTTTACGCTGGCGTTTATCAGTGGTTTTGCCGGTTTTGTGGCATCGAATTTCTATATCGTTTCCATGCCGTTCATGCTGCATGATACGTTGGGTCTGTCTTCGGCCCAGACAGGGCTGCTCATTACACCATGGCCGATTGGTATTCTGCTTTCCGCCCCGGTAATCCGCCGTGTGGCGGATCGGTATGAGGCCGGTGTGCTGTCTTCCATCGGGCTCAGCATTACGGCCTGTGGCTTTCTGTTGCTCTGGCAACTGCCAGCCCACCCGGCTGTGTGGGATATTGTGTGGCGAACAGCGATTGCGGGCTGGGGGTTTGGTTTTTTCCAGCCTCCGAACAATCGCGCCATGATGGTATCGGCTCCCGCCCTGCGCGCTGGTGGGGCCAGTGGCATGGTGCAGGTGGCGCGGCAGGCGGGGCAGACAGTTGGGGCTATGGGGGTGGCGGCATTTTTTGGCCTGTTCACAACCTCCGCAACCCATGACTGCTTGCTAATGGCCGCCTGTGTGGCGCTGACAGCAGCCTTGATTAGCGCCAGCCGTCTTTTGGTCAGGGTATCGGCCTGAACTGCGGGTAAGGGCTCATTCAGATACGGGGCAGGGATTTTCCGGCAGGCCGCGTTCCTGTAGGGTGTTTCTTTCTCTTTAGAAAGAAGGCTTGTTTTCATCATGGAAATGCACTGCCCACATTGCTCGTCCGAACATCCTTATGAGGACGGAGGGCTGTGGGTCTGCCCCGAATGCGGGCATGAATGGAGCGCGAATGCGCCCGTCGATCAGGCAGAGGACGAGGCTCAGGCCGTCGTAAAAGATGCCAACGGCACGGTTCTGGCGGATGGTGATAGCGTGACGGTTATCAAGGACCTCAAAATCAAGGGGGCATCGCAGGTTATCAAGGGCGGTACCAAGGTGCGCGGCATTCGTCTGGTGGATGGCGGCGGTGGCCACAACATCGCTTGCCGGATTACGGGACTGGGTGAAATGAACCTGAAATCCGAGTTCGTGAAAAAAGCCTGAAAGCCCTGTCCATGCGGGGTTTGCCTGTGCATGGATAGTTATGAAAAAGCCCGGCAGGTAGCCGGGCTTTTTTTTGAGGTTAGATTTCGCTTTCTAGGAAAATGCGGCTCGTATCGCCCTGCCACGCGCCGTAATAGCGTTCCAGCCAGTGCTCGGCCTGCGTGGGAGCCCCGGCCACGAGTGCTGTCAGCGGAGCTAGGTAAATCCACTCCGTTGCCTGACTTTCCTCATCCACGATGTCACGGCTTTGCAGACCGTCCATGGCAATGGCGATCATCTGGGCAGCAAGATCGCGCACGGTGCCTTCGCCCCAAGGCGTATCAAGCCCCATCATCGGCACAAGGCTACGCAGCTTTACATAGTCTTCCCACGGGTAGGAACGAACCAGCTCCCATGCGGCTTCAAGGGAGGCGTCGTCATAGAGCAGTCCTGTCCACAGGGCGGAGAGTGCCTGCATCATATCGGGGGAGCCAGCATCGGCCCCGCGCATTTCAAGGAACTGCTTGAGCCGCACATCGGGGAAGGCGGTTGTCAGGTGGTCTTCAAAATCGCCCATGGTGGGGCGGAAGTCTTCAAGACCGTCCTGCCTGTCGCCATTGAGCCACGCACGGAAGGAGCGGCCCGCCACGTTGTGCATCTTGCCATCACGCATGACGAAATACATCGGTACGTCCAGCACCCATTCCACATAGCGCTCAAAGCCGAAATCGGATTCAAACACACAGGCGGGCATGCCGGAGCGGGCATTGTCGGTATCTGTCCAGACCTGCGCGCGGTTGGACAGGAAATTGTTCGGCTTGCCTTCCTTGAAAGGCGAGTTGGCGAACAGGGCCGTGGCAACGGGCTGCAACGCCATGGACACACGCATCTTGCGGATCATGTCCTGCTCGGAGCCGAAATCGAGGTTGACCTGCACGGTGCAGGTGCGCTGCATCATGTCCAGCCCCATGCTGCCGACCTTGGGCATGTAGTCGCGCATGATCGCGTAGCGCGACTTGGGCATCCATGGCATTTCGGCGCGGGTGGCGGTGGGGTGAAAGCCGAGCGGGGCAAAGCCAAGGCCCAGCTTGCGTGCCAGCGGGCGGGTGCTGTCCAGGTGCGCGCGCAGTTCCCGCGCGGTTTCGTGCAAGGAGCGCAGCGGCGCGCCCGAAAGCTCGAACTGTCCCGCAGGCTCAAGCGAAATGGCGGCACCTGCCAGTTCGCCCCGGCCTTTCAGCCCGATAATGTGCGAGCCATCCAGAACCGAGGTCCAGTCATCGGGCTCGGATTTCTGTAGCGACTTGAGCAGTGCCTCAATGCCTTCGGGGGCATAGGGGGGCGTGGCATAGGCAGACAGGCCGGGATAGGGAGAAGACTCGCTGGCCGCCGTTTCAGGGCGGATAAAGCCAAATTTCTCGTGCTCGGTGCCAATGCGCCACGCCTCACGCGGTTTGCAGCCCTGCGCGAGGAGTTCGGCCAGAGCACTGACTGAGCGGATGGGGGTTTCGTCTGCCGCGCCGGGGTTGGACATGAGAGTTCCCTAAAATTGCCTGCATAAGAAAAAGCCCCGCAGCAGGACGCGCAAGGCATGACTGACACGTTATTGTGACAAAACGGTTCCCGAGCGCAAGCCACCCCCCATGAGGGCCAGCCCGGCGGCAACCGCGGTATCGGCTCGTAGTACCAGAGAACCGAGCGATATGGGGGCGACAAAGGCGCGTTTTGCCAGCATCTGGCTTTCGGCCTCGCTCCAGCCGCCTTCGGGGCCGATCAGTAGGCCATCGGCCTCGCGTGCCTCTGCCAGAGTGCGGGCAGGGGCCGCGTTCATGCGCTCCATGGCGACAAACAGCGTATGATCCGCAGGCCATGACCCGATGAGCGAGGCAAGGGGCGCTGGCGCGTTAACAGCGGGTATATCCAGCCGCTCGCACTGTTCGGCCGCCTCGGTGGCGATGGCGTGCAGTCGCTCCAGATTGACGCGGTGGCTGTTGGTGCGTTCGGTTATGACCGGCAGAAACTGCGTCACACCCAGTTCCGTGCCCATGCGTAGCACGAGATCGGTGGCATCGCGCTTGAGGAGTGCGAAGGCCAGAATAAGTGTGGGTTGTGCAAGGGCCGGGCGCAGAGGGCGCTCAAGGCGGAAGTGCCCCTTGTCCTTGCGGATATCGGCTATACTGGCCAGCCACTCGCCTGCCTGCGCATTGAACAGGCGCACCGTATCGCCTGCCGTGCGGCGCAGAACCGTGCCCAGATAGCGCGCCTGTTCGGCAGGCATCGGGCACAGCGCCTCCTGCCCGCCGGGGGGCAGGACTTCAGGAGGCGTGTAAAGACGCGGAAGCTGGGTAAAGCCGGTCATGATCCGCATGCTTATGGCATGCTGGCTCTTTATGGCATAGAGGGGGGGCAGCATTCACACGCCAGCCGAAAGGGGCTTTCATGCCGTATCAGCCATGAACCAGCATACCGATATACGGGCTACAGGGTGGATTTCCCGTCTGCCGCGCGGCATGCGCCCTTATGCCCTGCTGGCGCGGCTGGACAGGCCGGTTGGCACATGGCTGCTCTGGCTGCCGGGCATATGGGGTATTCTGCTGCCACAGAATGCAGAGTTGGCACCAGTGCAGCGGCTGCGGCTGATCGTGCTGTTTGGTATCGGCAGTCTGGTCATGAGGGCGGCAGGGTGCGTGGTCAACGATATGTGGGACCGCGATATCGACCGTCAGGTCAGCCGCACGGCGGGGCGGCCGCTGGCCTGTGGTGCGCTGGGCATGAAACAGGCTGTGGCGTTTCTGGCGTTTCTGCTCTTGGCGGGGCTGGCCGTTCTGGTGCAGCTCAATCCGCTGAGCTGGGTGCTGGGGGTGTCTTCTCTCGCGCTGGTGGCGTTTTACCCGCTGGCCAAGCGGCTGACATGGTGGCCGCAGCTTGTCATGGGCTTTACCTTCGGGTTTGGCGCGCCCATGGGCTATGCGGCGGCGGCGGGTTCTCTCTCATGGGCACAGGCCGCCCTGTATGGGGCCACCATTCTGTGGCAGCTTGGTTTTGATACGATCTACGGCTTTCAGGATATGGAGGATGATGCCCGCATTGGCGTCAAATCCACCTCCCGGCTTATGGTAGGGCATGCCCGCAGCTTTATTGCCGCCTGTTATGCGGGCATGGTGCTGTTGCTGGGCGTTGCGGGTTTTCTGGCCGGTCTGGGTGGGCTGTTCTGGCCTGTGCTGCTGCTGCCTGCCTGTCTGCTGGGGTATCAGGCGCTGCGGGTTAACCCGGCGGATCCGGTCTTGTGCCTGCGCCAGTTCCGTGCGAACCGGGAAATCGGTCTGGCGGTCGCTCTTGCCCTGCTTGCAGGGCTGTGGCGTGCATAAGGCTGCCAGTTGAAACGGCTTTAAGACAGACGGTAAGGAAGCGAACCGCGTGGACATATTTTCTTTTCTTTCCGCCCGTGCTCCTGCCTTGCCCACAACGCGGCAGAGCTGGCTTCTGTCGGTCGGCCTGTGCGCCCTGCTGGCCGCCAGCGGCACGCCCGCACTGGCGGCCGGGGCCGATGAGGGTAGTATTGCGGTTTCAACCGTAGACAGCCCAGCCATGGCGGCTCCTTCCGGCCCGGTCAGTGTTGTGCTGTCACCGCAGGACAAGGCACTGCTGGATAAAATCGAGCAGGAACTGAACCGCCAGAGCACCTTTCAGGCGCGGATCCGTCAGGTTGATTCCACGGGCAAGACCGAAACAGGCACGGTATGGATGAGGCGACCGGGGCGGATGCGTCTGGCCTATGATGCGCCCTCTCCACTGCTGCTGGTGGCGGCAGATGGCAAGGTCGTGTTCCGGGACAACCAGCTTGACCAGACAACGGTTATCCCTATCGACCGCACGCCGCTGGGGCTGCTGCTGCGTGAGCATATCAGCCTGTCGGGTGATGTGACGGTTACGGATTTCATCCGCGATAGCGGGTTGGTGCAGGTGACACTGGTGCGCACCTCCGCCCCTGGTGATGGTAGCCTGACGCTGGTTTTCCGCGAAAAGCCGCTGGCCCTTGTGGCATGGAGCGTGACCGATGCGCAGGCGCGCCAGACCCGTGTAACCCTGTCGGATATCCGCTCGGGATTGACGCTGGCAGACAGCCTGTTCGTGCTGCCACAGCAGCCGGACTAGGCGCTTAGGCCGTAAGAGCACTGGAAAAGCCGGCCCCGCATTGTGATATAGAAGGGGCGAGGCCCATGCCTGTATCGGCTGGCATGGTATGTCTGGATTGAACTTTAGAGGCAGCAGGATCTTCAGCCATGGCGGCACGGCGCGATACCCCTTTGGCGGGAGATGACCTTTTCGGTGCCGACGCGCCGCCGCAGGAAAAAGGCGCGGTTGGAGCCGAGTCTACCGCTTCAGCCCTCACACAGCCTCTGGCCGACCGGTTGCGCCCGGCCACCCTGGCGGATGTGGTGGGGCAGGGGCATCTGCTTGGGCCGGAGGGCGCACTCAGCCGCATGCTTGAGCGCGGTTCGCTAGCCAGCCTGATCCTGTGGGGCGGGCCGGGTGTGGGTAAAACCACCATTGCCCGGTTGCTGGCCAAGGCTGCGGGGCTCACCTTTGTGCAGCTTTCCGCCGTGTTCTCCGGTGTGGCCGATCTTAAAAAAGCGTTTGAGACAGCCCGCAGGCGGGCCGAGACCGGAGGCGCCACGCTGCTGTTCGTGGACGAAATCCACCGTTTCAACCGCGCCCAGCAGGATGGCTTTCTGCCGGTAGTGGAAGATGGCACGGTGGTTCTGGTGGGAGCGACCACGGAAAATCCGTCCTTCGCCCTCAACTCCGCCCTGCTGTCGCGCTGTCAGGTGATGGTGCTGAACCGGCTGGATGATGCGGCAATGGAAGCCCTGCTGGCCCGTGCCGAGCAGGCCGAAAACGTGACCCTGCCCCTGACGGAAGATGCCCGCGCCACCCTGCGCGCCATGGCGGATGGTGATGGTCGTTACCTGCTGAACATGGTGGAGCAGATTCTCAGCCTCAGGGACGGAGCGGTGCTGGATTCCAAGGCGCTTGCCAGACTGCTCGCGCGCCGCGCCATCCTGTATGACCGGGACCGCGAAGAGCATTACAATCTGATTTCCGCGCTGCATAAGTCTCTGCGCGGTTCAGACCCCGATGCAGCGCTGTACTGGTTTGCCCGTATGCTCGAAGGCGGAGAGGACCCGCGTTATCTGGCGCGCAGGCTCACACGCTTTGCCACCGAGGATGTGGGGATGGCTGATCCGCATGCCCTGCCACTGGCGGTTTCGGCGTGGGAGACATATGAGCGTCTGGGCTCGCCGGAGGGGGAGTTGGCTCTGGCGCAGCTTGTGGTGCATCTGGCAACCGCTCCCAAATCCAACGCCGCCTACAAGGCCTATAACGTGGCGCGTCGTGCAGCACGCGCAACCGGCAGCCTGATGCCCCCGGCCCATATTCTCAACGCCCCTACGCGGCTCATGCAGGATATTGGCTACGGCAAGGGGTATGAATACGACCACGATAGCGAAGAAGGCTTTTCAGGTCAGGACTATTTCCCACAGGGTATGCGGCGGCAGACCTTCTATGTTCCCACCGACAGGGGGTATGAAAGGGATGTCCGCCACAGGCTTGAAGCATGGTCACGCTTGCGCGAACGGCGCCAGTCGTGAATATCGCAGCATGAGCGTTGTCACTTTGAGCGTAACGGAAGATGAGGCCGGTATCCGCCTTGACCGTTATTTCCGCCGTCATTACCCGCACCTGACACAGGGCGGGCTGCAGAAACTGTGCCGCACGGGGCAGATCCGGGTGGATGGCCGCCGGGTTGAGGCCTCAACCCGGCTTGAGCCCGGGCAGAGCGTGCGCGTGCCGCCTATTCCCATGGCGGCCAAACCCGCGCGCGATGTGCCGCGCCCGCTTGATGAGCGTCTGGTGCGCGAAATCCGGGGCATGGTTATCTATCAGGATGCGCAGGTTATCGTGCTGAACAAGCCTGCGGGGCTGCCGGTGCAGGGCGGTCCGGGCATTACCAAGCATGTCGATATGATGCTCGACGGCCTGCGCGAAGGGGATGACCCACGCCCGCGCCTTGTGCACCGGATTGACCGTGACACGTCGGGCCTGCTGTTGCTGGCGCGCACCCCCGGTGTGGCGGCGCGGCTGGCGGCGTCTTTCCGGGGGCGTGACGTGCACAAGGTTTACTGGGCCGTAGTGGTAGGCAGGCCGGACCCGCAATCGGGCGAGATCGACCAGCCGCTGGCGCGCCTTGGTGTGGGGCCGGGGGCGATTACCGTTGCCGCTGACCGTACGGACAAGGATGCCCAGTCGGCACGTTCGGCCTATCAGGTTCTGGATTCGGCGGGGCGCCGGTTCTCATGGCTCGAGCTCTCGCCGTTGACGGGGCGTACTCACCAGTTGCGCGTGCATTGCGAATCACTCGGCACGCCTATTCTGGGGGATCCCAAATATGGTGGCGAGACGGCACATCCTTCCGGTTTTACCGACCAGCTTCACCTGCATGCACGCATGCTCGAAATTCCGCACCCGGCTGGGGGCAGGCTGACGGTTACGGCGGAACTGCCCGCCCATATGCGCGGCACCTTCCGCGATCTGGGGTTTACGGCGGGTAGCACCCCGGCACCCGTGCGGCGGGGCGGTTAAGGCTGGCCAGGTACCAGTAACGGAGAGGCACTGATGGGTCTGAAACGGAAAATCGGCCTGCTGGCCGGAGCAGCGGTTCTGCTGGTGGGCGGTGGCAGCATCGTATCCGCCACACAGGATGCGGACTGGCTGCGCACCCGGCTGGTGGATGCCGTGCAGATCAAAACCGGGCGTAGCCTCCATATTGGTGCCCTGCATGTCTGGATACTGCCATACCCTTGGGTGGAGGCGCGTGACGTAACCCTTTCAGGGGCCGGAGGGCTGGGGGAGGATGTGCTAGCTATCGGGCAGGTGCGTGCGCGCCTCTCTTTGCTGCCGCTGTTTTCGCACAGGGTAATCTTTCGCTCGGTCAGTATCGTGCAGCCCCATGTGCGGCTGCATCACCTGCCCGATAGCGCTGCGGCGCAGGCCGTGACGCAGGATCAGGGCGATGATACTCAGGCTGCATCCGGCCCGACGCAGGGGCAGTTGCACTGGAATTTCGGCCTGTCGGACTGCACGCTCACGCAGGCCGATATCAGTTGGGACGATGAACAGGCTCATCTTACCGGGGCGCTTAAGCTCAGTCAGGCACGCCTGACCGGGCTGGATGGCGCAATGACTGACTGGAACGTGGAAGGTGAAAAGGGTCACGGCCATTTTGTCCTGACCGGGCAGACCGGCCCGCTGCTTTCCATGGGCGAGGCCCCGCTGCCTCTGGCGCTGCGTCTTGCCCTGAAGGTGGATGGGCGTGACGCCGGTATGGCGCATCTGGATGGTGCGCTGTCTCCTTCGGGCGCGTCGGGGGGCGCTGGCTGGGGGTATCGCCTGACGGTGGGCGGGTCGCTTGCCCAGCTTGCGGACCTCAATGTGTTTTTCCCCCATGCGGATTTGCCTGCGGGCCAGAATGTCTCGGTCGATCTGGCGTTGGATGGAAAGGGCGATCAGCCCGGTATCCAGCGGCTGCACGCCCGTATTGGGGCGCTGGATATAGGGCGCTGGCTGCAAGGGGCCTCCCTGACAAGCCTGAGCGTGGATGCGAATAGCCCGGCAGACCCCGTGGCCCTGCATCTTGTGGGGCAGGTTGGCGGACAGCCGGTTTCCATCGCGGGTTCGGCTGGTGTGCTGGGCGGCTGGAGTGTGCGGCCACAGGAACTGCCGGTTGATCTGTCGCTGGAGCAGGGGGCGGCGCATCTGCATGTCAGCGGTGTGGCTGGTGTTGGACATTCTGCTCTGGATATGCAGGGCGAGCTTGAAGATCTTGCCCCCGATGCCGCTTTGCCTGCCCTGCAGGGTGTGCGCGTAAACGCGCATGTGGATAGCCCGGATACGCTCAGGCTGCTGGCCGCGCGGGATGCTGAACAGGTTCTGGCTGCTGTGTCAGGTGTGGGTGATGTCAGTGCCCGCAGCCTGACATGGCAGGGCACGGGCTGGAGTGGGGTGGTGGCGCATGTTGTCGCGCAGGCGGGCCAGTTCAGCCTCGCGCCGCTGGCAGCGCAGGGTAGTGGTATTGCGCAGGCGGCCCGGGTGGATATTACGCCTGCGGCAGACGGGCCCCATTTTGCGGTGCAACTCAACCCGGTCATGCTGCCGCTTTCCGCCGTGCAGACATGGCTTGGCCTGCCGCAGGATATGCGGGGCAATCTGTTGCTTGTAGGGTCTGTTTCGGCTCAGGGTCGTGACACGGCAACCAGACGGCAGACCTTGGTTGGGCATATTGGTGCTTCCGTGGTGGATGGCGGGGTTAGCGCAACGCTTATCAAGGCGCTGCTGGGCCCGCAGGCTCCACGCCTGAATGGCTGGATGCCGGTGCGCTGCTTTGGTGCGCATATGCAGTTTGGCGATGATGTTGCGCATATCAATCCGCTGGGTCTGCAAAGCGATTTTGTCCAGCTTGATGGTAATGGCAGTGTTGCCATGGGTTCCGGCGCGCTGGACCTGCATCTTTCCCCCCGTATCCAGCTTGGTGCCGCTTCCGCCGCCTCGCGCATACGGGTGGGTGGAACGGTGTCCGCACCACTTCCCGCGCTGGATACGGATGCAGGCGGGCGTTATGGTGTGACAATCGGTGGTGATGATGGCAGCGCGGATTCTTGCCCGGCTCTGCTGTCCGCCGTGCGGGAGGGTGTTGCCGGGCCAGCAGCACCACCAAAAAAGAGCGGTAAGGGAGAAAAGATCATGAACCTTCTGCAGGGTCTGGGGCTGTTCCGATGAGCGCGCCGCAGCAGTCATCCGCACGTAAGCGTTTCTGGAAACAGGTGGATGTCGTGCAGGAGGCAGATGGCTATGCCGTGCAGCTTGATGGCCGGGGTGTCAGGTTGCCGGGCAGAATGCCGCTTTGCGTGCCCTCGCGCGCGCTGGCCGAGGCGTTGGCTGCGGAATGGCGGGCGGCGGGCCAGACGGCGGATGGTAGCTTTACCCCGGCGGAACTGCCGCTAACGGGCATTGCTGGCTCCATGCTCGAGCGTATTCCGGGAGCGCGTGAAGGTGTGCGCGCCAGCTTGCTGGCTTATGCGGGCAGTGACCTGCTATGCTACCGCGATGCCGCAAACCCTGCGCTGGCCGAGCGGCAGCGTACGGAATGGGATCCATGGCTGAACTGGCTGGCCCGGGAAACGGGCGCGCGGCTTGAGGTGACGCTGGGCGTTATGCCCGTGGCCCAGTCGGAGCAGGCGGTGGAGGCCTTGAGGGGCGCTCTGGCAGCCTGTTCGGATGCCGAACTGGCGGTGCTGGGGGTTGCTGCTCCTGCTCTGGGTAGTCTCGTGCTGGGGCTGGCTCTGCTGCGCGAGGCGGCGTCTCCTGCGGCGCTGGCGGCTTGCGCCACGCTGGACGAGCGTGCGCAGATGGCTGTCTGGGGTGAAG
Organism: Acetobacter papayae; assembly: GCF_047721125.1. NCBI lineage: Bacteria > Pseudomonadati > Pseudomonadota > Alphaproteobacteria > Acetobacterales > Acetobacteraceae > Acetobacter > Acetobacter papayae. The sequence continues at coordinate 75,146 of NZ_JBDNWF010000004.1, forward strand.
ACCCCGAGGTAACGGACCGGATGGCGGCCATGCAGGATGAAGTGGAACACGCTGCGCGCTTTCTGGTTCTGTTCCGTCAGGGGTGAAGGATGGCGGGGCGGTTTAGGCCCGGCCTGTAAATATCTTGACAGGGGGGAGGTGATGGCCTAACCCCGTCTCACACAAAGAACCGCCACCTCGCGAGTGTTCGCGCAGTGGCGCGTTTTGTTATGGGGTATAGTACTGGTGTTCGAAGCGCTTTCAGGCAGGCTTTCCGGGGTTTTTGACGGGCTCGCAAAACGTGGCGCGCTGTCCGAAGCCGACGTGATGGAGGCAATGCGCGAAGTCCGTCTGGCCATGCTGGATGCAGACGTTGCGCTGCCTGTCGTAAAGGACTTCGTCAACAAGGTGCGTGAGCGCGCCATCGGGCATGAGGTGCTGGACAGCATTTCGCCCGGTCAGGCTGTTGCGAAAATCGTTAACGATGCCCTGATCGATGCCCTTGGTGGCGCGGGAGCCGTGCCGCTCAACCTTAGTGCTGTGCCGCCGGTGCCGGTGCTGATGGTGGGTTTGCAGGGTTCTGGTAAAACCACCACGTCCGGCAAGCTGGCCCTGCGCCTGCATGAGCGGGACCGCAAGAAAGTGCTGCTGGCCTCGCTGGATACCCAGCGCCCGGCGGCACAGTTGCAGCTTGCCCAGCTTGCCACGCAGGCCGGTGTGGTTTCTCTGCCGATTGTAGCGGGGCAGACACCGGTTGAAATCGCCCGCCGCGCCATGGAAACAGGCCGGCGCGAAGGGTATGATGTCGTCATTCTGGATACGGCGGGCCGCCTGTCCATTGACGAAGCCCTGATGGACGAAGTCCGCCAGATCCGTGATGTGGTAACGCCAGCGGAAACCCTGCTGGTGGTGGATGCCATGACCGGGCAGGACGCGGTCAACACCGCCAAGTCCTTTAACGAGGCGGTGGGTGTCAGCGGCGTTGTCATGACCCGTATGGATGGCGATGCCCGTGGCGGTGCCGCTCTGTCCATGAAGGCCATTACCGGCGCGCCAATCAAGCTGACCGGTTCGGGCGAAAAGCTCGATGCGCTGGAGGAATTCCACCCTGAACGTGTCGCTGGCCGTATCCTCGGTCTTGGCGATATTGCCGGGCTGGTGGAAAAAGCCGCCGATACCCTCGATCATGAGGAAGGGGAACGCCTCGCCAAGCGGATGATGGCTGGCAAGTTCGATCTGGACGACTATGCCTCCCAGATCCGCCAGATCAACAAGCTGGGGTCCATTTCGGGTATTCTCGGCATGCTGCCGGGTATGGGCAAGATCAAGGACGCCATTGGCGACAAAGATCTGGATCAGTCCATCCTCAAGCGGCACCTTGCTATTATTTCGTCCATGACCAAGGGGGAGCGTCGTGCGCCCTCCATCATTAAGGCATCACGCAAGAAGCGTATTGCCGCCGGGTCAGGGACAACGGTTCAGGATGTCAACAAGCTGCTCAAGCAGTTCGATATGATGTCCTCCATGATGAAGCGCTTTAATAAACTGGGTGTGAAAGGTCTCATGCGCCAGGGAATGTCTGCGCTCATGCCTAAGGGAATGGGCGGAGGCCCGTCGGGTGGACCCGGCATGCCTCCCTTCCGCTGATGCGGGCTGTTTCCGTCGGTTATGTTTTCGGGTTTTTGTTTTTGGGTCTGGAGTAAGTCCGAATGAGTCTTAAAATTCGTCTCGCCCGTGCGGGTGCAAAGAAGCGCCCCTACTATCACATTGTTGTGGCCGACAGCCGCAGCCCGCGCGATGGCCGTTTCATTGAAAAGGTAGGGGCCTATAACCCCATGCTGCCGTCCGACCACGCCGAGCGCGTGCGTCTGGTTGGTGAGCGCATCACGCACTGGCTTTCTCAGGGCGCGCAGCCCACGGACCGTGTTGCCCGCTTCTTGGGTAACGCTGGTCTGGCTGAAAAGCCCGTTTTCCGTGAGCAGCCCAAGAAGGCCGCTCCCAAGAAGCGTGCTCAGGAACGTGCCGCCGCTGCCGCCAAAGCAGCCGAAGCCGCAGCCTGAAGCCTGTCTGAACCGCCATGTCTCCTGATCTCATCCTGATCGGTGTTGTGGGGAAACCGCATGGAGTGCGCGGCCTTGTGCACGTGCGCTCCTATGCGCAGGACCCCACTTCGCTCGAACAGTATGAGGCACTGCTTGATGCGCAGGGCCGTCGCTGGTCAGTGCGTTGGCGCGGTGGAGAAGGTGTGGCGGAACTGATAGACGCGCAGGGTCGGCCTCTGGCTGACCGTACGCAGGCGCAGGCCATGGTAAACATGCGGCTTTATGTGCCGCGTGATGCTCTGCCCGAGCCGGAGGAAGAAGAATTCTACCATGCTGACCTGATCGGTATGGAAGCATTCGAAAACGGTCTTTCTCTGGGGCGGGTAGCAATGGTGCATGACTACGGTGCCGGTGCCAGTCTTGAGCTGGCAGGCGGCGTGCTTGTGCCCTTTACAAAGGCCTGCGTGCCACAGGTTGACCTGAAGCAGCGCACTCTGAGCGTAATCCGCCCGACTGATGTCGCGGGGGAGGAAGGCCGGGGTGTGGGGCGTCCGGTGCAGGCTGGGGTATCGGCATGACATGGCATGCCACGGTGCTGACGCTATTCCCGGAAATGTTTCCGGGGCCTCTGGGGCTCTCCCTTGCGGGGCGGGCACTGGAAGCAGGGGTGTGGTCGTGCCGGACCGAGGATTTGCGCCAGCATGGGCTGGGGCGGCATCGGGCTGTGGACGATACGCCGTTTGGCGGTGGCGCGGGCATGGTCATTCGACCGGATGTGGCAGATGCCGCCCTTAGGGCAGCGGATGTGGTAGCAGACGTGCCCGTGGTTTATCTGACACCACGTGGCAGGCCTCTGACCCAGCAGACGGTGCGCCGTTATGCGCAGGGTCCGGGGGTTATGCTGCTGTGCGGACGGTTTGAAGGGGTGGACGAGCGCGTGTTGCAGGCACGTGGCGTTGAGGAGGTTTCCATCGGGGATTATGTTCTCTCCGGTGGAGAAACCGCAGCGCTGGTTCTGCTGGATGCGTGCGTGCGCCTGCTGCCCGGCGTGATGGGGAGCGAGGAAAGCGGCGTGGAGGAAAGTTTTTCCGAAGGGCTGCTGGAATATCCGCACTATACCCGTCCCGCTGAATGGGAAGGGCGTGGTGTGCCGGAAATCCTGCTTTCAGGTAACCATGCCGCCATTGCGGCCTGGCGGCGTGGGCAGGCGGAAGAAACAACGCGGGAAAGAAGGCCGGATTTATGGTCCGCCTGGCTGGCCCGCAAGGAAACAAACAGGGCTGTAGCTGTGGGCGGGGCCGCACAGACAGGCCAGTAGGGGTTTGAGGAAGGATACCGAGATGAATATCATTCAGCAGTACGAAGCTGCGGAAATCGCGCGGCTGACAGCGGAACGCCCTGTTCCGGAATTCGAAGCAGGCGATACCGTGCGCGTGTCCGTGCAGGTTAAGGAAGGCGAGCGCGTGCGTCTGCAGGCGTTTGAAGGCGTTGTGATTGCCCGTTCCAACAAGGGCCTGAACAGCAACTTCACCGTGCGCAAGATTTCCAATGGTGAAGGTGTGGAGCGTGTGTTCCCGCTCTATGCCCCCACCGTGGCCGAAATCAAGGTTGTGCGTCGTGGTAAGGTGCGTCGCGCGAAGCTGTATTACCTGCGTGGCCGTAGCGGCAAGTCCGCCCGTATTGCCGAGCGCCCGCGTGAAGTGGTTGCTCCGGTCGCCGGTTGATCCGGTAACGGGCTGAACAGCCATGGCGGCCATAACGCCGCCATGGCTCGCGCGCGAACAGGCTGCATGCAGTCTGCTGGCCCGGTTGGCGCAAAAAGCTGGCCGGGTTTTCGTGCGCATACGGGTATCATTGGTGCCTGTGTAACAGGGTCTGGTGCGGGGGCTGTTTTGCTCTTGCCGATTATGTATCAAGCACACCGCCCCGCCGTTCTGACCCACGGCATGGACAGGGCTGGATAAGAAGGAGGTGGCCATGGCGCCGCGCACGTTGTTCGACAAGATCTGGGATGATCATGTCGTGGAAACTCTGCCCGATGGCACCTCCATCCTTTATATAGACCGCCATCTTGTGCATGAGGTCACCAGCCCTCAGGCGTTCGAGGGGCTGCGTCTGGCCGGTCGGCGGTTGCGTCATCCCGAGCGGACGATTGCCGTGGTGGACCATAACGTTCCCACCTCGGACCGCACCCAGCCGATTGAAGAGCCGGAAAGCCGGAACCAGATTGAAACGCTCGAACGCAACGTGAAGGAATTCGGGGTACCGTATTTCCCGCTGCTGTCGGCCAATCAGGGGATCGTTCATGTGGTTGGGCCGGAGCAGGGCATTTCCTTGCCGGGCATGACCATCGTGTGTGGTGACTCCCATACCTCCACCCATGGCGCCATGGGCTCTCTGGCATTTGGCATCGGCACGTCTGAAGTCGAGCATGTCATGGCCACGCAGACCATTCTGCAAAGACCGGCCAAGAACATGCGCGTGATCGTGGAGGGTGTGCCCGGCCATGGTGTTTCCGCCAAGGACATCATGCTGGCAATCATCGGGCATATCGGCACGGCAGGCGGCACGGGCCATGTGATTGAGTTCGCGGGTTCGGCCATACGCGGGCTGGACATGGCTGGCCGCATGACGCTGTGCAACATGTCGATCGAAGCGGGCGCACGGGCTGGGCTGGTTGCACCGGACGAGACGACATTCGAATATGTGCGTGGCCGTCCTTTCGCCCCCAAGGGTGAGGATTTCGATCGCGCCGTTGCATACTGGAAAACGCTGTCGACCGATGAGGGTGCGCATTTCGACAAGGAAGTGACCCTGCGGGCCGAGGATATCAGCCCGACCCTGACATGGGGCACCAGCCCCGAAACGGTGCTGCCAATCAGCGGCACCGTGCCCGACCCGGCACAGGAACCCGACGAAGCCCGCCGCACGCAGATGCAGCGCATGTTGGACTATATGGGGTTGCAGGCGGGTCAGGCTATCTCAGGCACGCCGGTCGATGTCGTGTTTATCGGATCATGCACCAATAGCCGGATTGAAGACCTGCGCGCCGCTGCACAAGTGGCCGAGGGGCGCAAGGTAGCGCAAGGTGTGCGCGCCATGATTGTGCCCGGTTCGGGCAATGTGAAGCGTCAGGCGGAGGAAGAAGGGCTGGACAAGGTCTTTCTTGATGCTGGTTTTGAATGGCGCGAGGCGGGTTGCTCGATGTGTCTGGGCATGAACCCCGACCGTCTGACACCGGGGCAGCGTTGTGCGTCCACATCCAATCGTAATTTCGAAGGCCGACAGGGGCCGGGTGGGCGCACGCACCTGCTTTCGCCCGCAATGGCTGCGGCCGCGGCCGTTACGGGATGCCTGACGGATGTGAGGGAACTGGTCTGATGGAAAAATTTACCACACTCTCCGCCATTGCCGCTGCCCTGCCGGAAGCGAATATCGATACGGACAAGATCATTCCCGCGCGGTTTCTCAAAACCACGCAGCGCACGGGGCTTGGGCGGCACGCTTTTGATGCCATGCGCTACCGTGAGGACGGGTCGGAAAATCCTGATTTCGTTCTGAACCGCGATCCGTGGCGCAAAGCGGAAATTCTGATTACCTTCGACAATCTCGGTTGTGGTTCTTCGCGTGAGCACGCGCCGTGGGCCCTGCTGGATTTTGGCATACGCTGCGTGATCGCGCCGTCCTTTGCTGACATCTTCTTCAACAACTGTTTCAAGAACGGCATTCTGCCCATCAGCCTGCCGCGTGACGTGTGCGAACGCCTGATGGATGATGCATCCATGGGGGAAAACGCCCGTCTGACGGTCGATCTGGCCCGACAGGTCGTGATCCGGCCGGATGGTGAGGAAGTGGCGTTTGAAATGGACCCTTTCCGCAAGCATCTGCTGCTTGAAGGGCTGGATGATATCGGCCAGACCCTCCAGCACGAGCAGGGTATCACCCGGTATGAAAACCGCGAGAACCAGGAAAAATCCTGGATGCCCTCCATTCATATCGACTGATTTTTTCTTTTTTCGGAGCGCGTCATGAGCGAGCAGAAGCCCCCCGTTAAACTTCTTGTCCTGCCGGGCGATGGTGTTGGCCCGGAGATCATGCAGGAAGCGAGCCGGGTTCTTGCCTGGCTGGAAAAGAACCGCAACGTCACGTTCGACCTGACCTATGATCTGGTTGGCGGTGCATCTCTGGCCGAATATGGCGTGCCGATCCGTGATGAAGTGATCGAAAAAGCCTGGGCATCGGATGCGGTGCTGTTTGGCTCCGTGGGCGACCCGAAATGGACGCATGTCGGTTTTGATAAGCGGCCTGAAGTTGCCATTCTCAAGCTGCGGCAGGAACTAGGCCTGTTTGCTAACCTCCGCCCGGCCAAGGTGTTCGATGCGCTGGTGGATGCCAGCACCCTCCGCCCAGATGTGGTGCGCGGTCTTGATATCATGATCGTGCGCGAGACCGTGGGCGGCATCTATTTTGGCGAGCCCCGCGGGATTGAAACTCTGGCGGATGGTAGCCGCCGGGGTATCAATACCGAGGTGTATACCACGGGCGAAATCGAACGCGTTGCGCGTGTGGCTTTTGATCTGGCCCGCAAGCGTTCGAACCGGGTTTGCTCGGTTGAAAAATGCAACGTCATGGAAAGCGGCCTTCTGTGGAAGGAAGTCGTAACGGATGTGCATGCCCGCGCTTTTAAGGATGTGGAACTGAGCCACATGCTGGCGGATAACTGCGCCATGCAGCTTGTCCGTAACCCCCGCCAGTTTGATGTTCTGGTAACGGGCAACCTGTTTGGCGATCTGCTGTCCGATCTGGCATCCATGCTGACAGGCAGCCTTGGCATGCTGCCTTCCGCTACGCTGGGGTCCGTGCAGGAAAACGGCAAGCGTCCGGCCCTGTATGAACCCATTCATGGTAGCGCGCCTGATATTGCCGGGCAGGGTGTTGCCAACCCCATCGCGCAGATCCTGTCGCTGGCCATGCTGCTGCGCTATTCGCTCGATATGCTGGCGGAAGCGGACATGATCGAGCAGGCAGTGGCCAATGTGCTGGCCAGTGGCCTGCGCACGGCGGATATCATGTCCGAAGGCATGGCGCGCGTTGGCACGGCTGTTATGGGCGAGGCCATTGTGCGCGAGCTGGACAAGCTGCAGAAATAAGAAGCAGGCCCTGTCTTTCCACCTATGGGGGAAGGCGGGGCTTCATATTGAAAAGGGGCGCTCGTACCGGGCGCCCCTTTTTGATTGTATCCCGCTCATCAAATCTGATGCAGGTACAAGGTCAATCAAGCGGCCATTGCTGGGTATGCAGCAGGTTCTTGGGAGGCGTGTCCTGTCGTAACCCCGTAAGGGGTGCACCTTGGGTCTCGACACGCCGCCACCATGTGTCGGGTTTTTCTTGATGTGTCGGTTCGATTGCTTGTCCAAGAATGGGCATGAGCAACGGCACGTCGTTCCGTTCGGCTAGAGTGTACAATACCTCTGCCGGTTGATCCCATGTATGTGTGGACAGGCGGAAAGTAGCCCAGTGTATGGGTAGCAGCGCTCCGCCCCCTAACAGGCTATGAGCCTTCATTGCGTTTTCAGGGCCAAGGTGCATGTCGCCCCAGGCAGGGTGAAAGGCGCCGATTTCCAGCATTATCAGATCGAACGGACCCAGCCGGTCACGAATAGTCTGGTACTCGCTTGTCAGGCCGGTATCGCCACTGAAAAACACGCTATGGCGCGGGCTGCGAATGACCAGAGAAGACCAGAGCGTGGCATTGCGGTCTTTGAAATTGCGACCGGAAAAATGCTGTGAGGGCGCTGCGGTAACGCAGACCTCGCTGCCGGGAAGATGATAGTCCTGCCACCAGTCAAGCTCGATAATGCGCTCGCTCGGCACGCCCCATGCCTGTAGATGGGCTCCCACGCCCAAGGAGGTAATAAACGGCAGGTTCAGCCGGTTGAGCGCACGGATTGTCGGATAGTCGAGGTGATCGTAGTGGTCATGAGAGATCAGAACCGCATCAATTGGCGGAAGGTTCTGGATAGAGAGCGGCACGGGCTGGAAGCGTTTAGGGCCAGCCCATGACAAGGGCGAAGCCCGCGTTCCCCAGACCGGGTCGGTCAGAAGGCGCAAACCGCCGATTTCTATCAGCACTGTCGAGTGGCCAAGCCATGTCGCACGCAGGCCACTATGCGGTGGGTGCCGCCAGTTCTCCCGAGGATCAAGCATTGGGAGTGGCTTTGAGGGAACGCGCCGTTCACCCCCGAACAGAAAATCAGTGAGACCAGGAAACGGCACCGAAGAATCGCGCAGGCCCGGCGCGATGGGAAAGACATTGCGGAAACCGCCGTCTTGCCACTGGGGCGATGCCTGCATGCGTTCCAGACGCAAGCCGTGAGCACGTTGACCCAAGGATTTCATGGCGTGACCTCAACATGTTGGATTGGGTTCAGGCGCTGTGGTGAGTGGGCAAGCCTGTTTTGCCAGATTTTACCCGCATGGCAGAGAGGTGCGGTTGCCACATTTTTCGAATGGACAGGGAGTATATGGCGCCCTTCGGATTGAAGGAGCTTATTAGCCTTATCACCGATAAAGGGGTGACACGACTCTTCAGTGCGGATGAGTGGTTTCACCGCCTTGCACACCGGAAACACTTGAGGTTCTGGCGAGGTTAGTATTCTGGCTGACAAAATGGCCAAAAAAAAGGCCGATCCGTGCGGGATCGACCTCTTTCGTCCTGAAGGGGAGGAAGGCTTAGAAGCCTTCGCGTTCCAGGCGCTTGCGTTCCATCTTGCGGGCGCGACGCACGGCTTCCGCACCTTCACGCGCTTTGCGCTCAGACGGCTTTTCGTAATGCCGACGGAGTTTCATTTCACGGAAAATGCCTTCGCGCTGCATTTTTTTCTTGAGCGCTTTGAGAGCCTGATCGACATTGTTGTCACGGACTAGAACGTGCACTTGGTCACTAACCCCTGTTCAGAAAAATCCGGTCGCCCGGCTTTTTGGAAGCCAAATTGGAATAGGCACCGCCTCGCCGCGAGGGCGAACCGATTCCCCTGTTGGCGGTCTCTATAACACTGTTTGAATCGAAGATACAATTTGTTCTTGCGCTTTCGATGCGCACGGAAACGTGTTTCAAGCAAAAAAAATGCCGCGTGACGCATGAAGGAACAATAAAAGCGATGGCAGTTCTTGCGATAGCCCGTATGGGCCACCCTGTTTTGCTGGCCAAGGCACAGGGCATTGACGATGTGCACGCTCCCGAAATCCGCCGGCTGATATCGGATATGCGCGAAACGCTGGAGCAGAGTGGCGGCGTAGGGCTGGCGGCTCCGCAGGTTTATGTTTCGTACAGGCTTTTTCTGTATTCCGTTCCCCAGACCCGTAGTGAAGGGCCGGATGACCCGGCCTTGCCGGTGCAGGTGATCATCAACCCAGAACTGGAACCGTTTGGCGATGAAACGCAGCTTCGCATGGAAGGCTGTCTGTCGCTGCCGGGGCTGCGGGGCGAGGTGCCGCGTTATAAAGCGGTGCGTTATCGTGGGCTGGATGAAAACGGGCAGGCGGTTGAAGGCGTGGCAACAGGGTTTCGAGCGCATGTCATGCAGCATGAAATGGATCATCTCGATGGAATCCTCTATCCCATGCGGATGACGGATCTGAGCCGGATGGGCTTTGATGCCGAAATGGTGCGGTATGGGGGAAAAGCATGAGCATGCGGCCAGCAAATCTGAAGCAGGCTGTCTCACTGGCGGCTACGGCGCTTGCCACCGGGGTTATGCCGCAGGCCATGCCGCGCGATCCGGCGCGAGATGCGGCCTTGCGTGCTCTGGCCGCCGTGGCGGGTGAACGTGGCTGGGGCTTGTCTGTTCTGCGGGATGTGGCAGGCGCGCAGGCGGAGTTGCTGTTCCCCGGTGGTGAGGCGGAGCTTGTGGAAGCCTGGTCAGACCTGTGTGACCGCGACATGCTGGCCCATATGCAGGATACGCCCGAACCGCGGCTGAGCCTGCGTGTGCGTGAGGCGCTGCTCTATCGCCTGCCTTTGGATGAGGCAATGCGGCGCGCTGCCTCCCGTGGCGTTTCGGCGCAGCTTGTCGGGGGCGGGCAGGCGGCGTTCCGGCGAGGGTGGATGCGTACGGTCAACGCGATCTGGATGGCCGCGCGGGACGAATCCTCCGGGGCTACTTATCTGACCAAGCGGTTGACGCTGGCGCAGGTTTACGGGGCTACTTTCCTTTACTGGCTGGCGGGCGTGCCGGATGAGGCCGCGCTTGCCGCGTTCGTGGACAGGCGGCTGGCCTGTGTGCGGCGTCTGGGGCAGGCCCGTGGGTTGGTCGTGGGGCGGGTGATGGGCTTGATGGGGCTTATCCGGCCGCAGGCAGCCGGCTAGGCGGCCCAGCGCACATGGCGGCTCTGCCTTCGCGTGCCGCAGCCGGTGCGGACCTGCTCTTCCTGCGCGAGGAGCGGCTGCGTTTTGCGCAGGCTCTCATGTTTCTGGCGCAACGGGACATGGCGGAGGCTGTGGCCCCCATGCTGGAAGAAGACGGGCTGGGCAGGGCACAATATCGTGTCATGCAGGTGCTGGCGTTCAGTCCCGGCATGCCCGTAAGCCGGGTGCAGGATATCCTGGGTGTTACAAAGCAGAGCCTCGGCCGAACCCTGCATGAACTGGAAGAGCGCCAGTATCTGGAAATCCGACGGGGCAGGGAAGACAGGCGGCTGCGGCTGCTATTTCTCACACAAGCTGGGCAGGATGCAGAAGCGCGGCTGTTTGCCGTGGTGCGGCAGAAGCTGATGGCCGCTTACCGGGAGGCAGGGGGCGCTGCGGTTGAAGGGTTCGGGCGGGTCATGCGGGGCATGCTGTCCGAGCACAGTCGGAGCGTTCTGGCAGATGAAGGCAAGATAGACGTCGGGCGCCAGCATGGCGGGTAAGGCGACAGGAGTACAGCCGGTGGAAGAAGAAGCCGTATCGCATGTTCTGGTGGTGGATGATGACCCGAGGCTGCGACGCCTTTTGCATCGCTATCTGTTCGAAAATGGCTTTCGTATCAGTGTTGCGGCCCACGCGGCGGAAGCGCGGCAGACCCTCAATGGAATCCAGCCTGATGCGATCGTGCTGGATGTGAATATGCCCGGACAGGATGGGCTGGACTTTACCCGCAGCCTGCGGGCCGAAGGACTGGACATGCCTATTATCCTACTGACTGCCCGTGGCGAGCCGGAAGACCGGATTACCGGGCTGGAAGCCGGGGCGGATGATTATCTGGGCAAGCCGTTCGAACCGCGTGAACTGCTGCTGCGGCTCAAGGCGCATTTGCGGCGGCACCAGCCTGCCCAAACACCGGGCACGCCACGGATTGTCCGTCTGGGCGACAAGGAGTTTGATCTTGAGCGCCTGCTGTTGCAGGGGCCGGATGGCAATATTCACCTGACCGGGGGGGAGGCTGCTTTGCTGGCTGTGCTCTCACGCAGGCCGGGGGAGGTATTCACGCGTGAGGAAATCGCTACCGCGCTGGATATGCTCGAAATAGGCGAACGCGCGGTGGATGTGCAGGTCACCCGCCTGCGCCGGTGTATTGAAACAGACCCCAAGGAGCCTCGTTTTCTTCAGACGGTCAGAGGGCGCGGTTATGTCCTGAAGCCGGGGCTGTAAGCGCAGATGAGCTGGGGAGCACGCCTGTGGCGGGCGCTGGTGGAACAGGGAGGGCGCAGGGTGGAAAGAATCATACGGCGTTTTCTGCCCCGCTCGTTTCTCGGGCGTTCGCTGCTGATCGTGCTGTTTCCGCTGCTTGCCACGCAGGGAATCGCACTTGAACTGTTTTACGGTAATTTTCTCAAGGTCGTATCCCGCCGCCTGACAGACAGCGTGGCATCGGAAGTGGTGCTGTCACTCAATGCGCTTGAGCGGCTCAAAACCCCCGAGGACAAGGCGTGGTTTGTTGCGCAGGCGTGGTCGCACCTACAACTGCGTGAGCAGTGGCAGCCGGGCATGAAGCTGGACCGTTTTGGCTCCACGCATGTTCTGGGGCCGATGGATGATGATCTGGTGCGCGATCTGGGCTCATCCATAAGCTATCCATTTTTCATTTCCTGGAATCGTGACCCGCGCAAGGTTCGTATCTTCATACAACTGCCTGATGGCGTGCTGCTGGTGGATGCGCCGCGCAAGCGGCTGGATATGGGGCAGATCTGGCTGTTTGTGGCTTGGACGGTGGGCAGCACGCTGCTTTTGTTCATGCTTGCCAGTCTGTTCATGAACCGGCAGGTGCGGGCCATCCGCATGCTGGGCCATGCAGCCGAGCAGTTCGGGCTGGGGCGTGATGTCGGCATGATACGCCCTACAGGCGCGCAGGAGGTGCGTAGGGTTGCCGTGGCGTTCAATCGCATGCAGGCGCGCATACACCGCTTTGTAGCGCAAAGGACGCGGGTTTTGGCCGGGGTTTCTCATGACCTGCGCACCCCTTTGACCCGCCTGCGGCTTTCGCTGGCCATGTTGCCGCAGTCTGGCATCGTGCGTGCCGAGGATATCCGGCAGGATATCGATGACATGGTGGGCGATGTGGTGGAGATGGAAAATCTGATCGGCACCTACCTCGCTTTCGTGCGTGGCGAAGGGATGGAAAAGGTTGAGGATGTGCCGCTGCGGCCGTTCCTGAAAGAAATTGTGGCGGCCGCGGCCCGTGCGGGCGGGCGCGAGGTCAGGCTGGAAGTGCCGCAGGGGCTTGTGGCGTCCATGCGGCCTGACGCCATGCGCCGCACCCTGACCAACCTGATCGACAATGCCAGCCGCCATGGTGCCTGCGTGAGCCTGACTGTCAGGGCTACGCCGGAAAGGGTGGTGTTTCTGGTGGACGATAATGGGCCGGGGATCGAACCGGACCGGCGCGAGCGCGTGCTGACCGCGTTTGAAAGCAGTCAGGTTAACGGCACGGGGCTCGGACTGACCATCTCACGCGATATTGTGCGTGCACATGGCGGAGAATTGACGCTGGAAGATTCGCCGCAGGGCGGGCTGCGCGTCAGGGTTACCCTGCCGCGCTAGAAGGTTCAGAGCGAGTTGCCGGAACCGAAGTGGCCGGGGCCCTGGTTGTTGTAGCCGCCCATCATACCACCAGCCGAGCCGGAGCCCATCATGTTCTGCATGGGGTTGTAGCGGCCGACATTGCCCAGAATTTGCTGGAATACGTTGATCTTGGTGCCGGGGGTGGGCGTGATCTTGGAGACCATGGCCACGTGAATGGCATCCTTGCGGTCAAGAGCGCGGACACTTTGCAGGGTGCCGGCCTGTGTGAATTTCAGCACCACCACATCCTGCTTAAGAACGCCTGGATAATCCATGGGAACCAGATGCGTGGTCATGGAAATATAAATCCAGGTATTGTCGTCAAAAGCGCCTTTGGTCGTGGGGGTGCCCATTAGATCCAGCGCGTCCGCACGCGTGCTGGAACCGGGGATGAGCTGGTTGTAGTCATCCGCCTCAACCAAGGAGCCACGGGGAATGGGCGTGGGTGAAAACACCGCACAGCCGGAAAGGGCCAGCACCGCCACAAGGGCAGTGCAGGCACCGTGCAGGCGCGTCATCCGGTTGCGGCGTGTCAGTGTCATGACGTTCAGGCGTTCCCTGCGTTTCTGTCTCCCGCTGTTTCAGGCCATGGGCTGGCTTGATCAGGCCGGGCTTCATCTCCTGTTTCGGATGCCTCAACCGCTGCGGTGCGTCAATTCCTGAATGGGAATCAGAAGTGTATTTCCGCCTTCTGGCAAGGCATTACTCCCCTGTTGCAGGACGATATGATAGGGTAGGCCGTGTGCCATGGCGCGGGCGTGGCCCGCAGGCACGCGACTGAACAGAGCCATTGTGCCATCTGCTGGAGGTTTCCATGAAAGACAGGCCTGAATTTTCTCGCCCTCTGGCCGTGCGCCGAATCGGTGTGAACGGCACGGAAATCACGGTGGAGGCGACAGAGGCAGAATGCCGCGCTGTGGCGGCCCGCCTCAAACTGCCCCGGATTGACATGCTGCGCTGCCGTTACCATTTGCGTGAACAGGGGCGCGGCGTGGTTGAAGCGCAGGGGGCTGTGGCGGCGCGTTTCACGCAGACCTGTGTTGTCAGCCTTGAAGCTTTTGAGGATATGATTGCGGGCTCTTTTGTGGTTCGTTTCGTCCCGGCCGAACATTTTGTGGAGTCTGATCTGCCCGACATGGATGCGGTGGATGAAATTCCCTATGACGGTCAGGAAATTGATCTGGGAGAGGCTGTGGTCGAGCAGTTTGCGCTTGATCTGGAGCCTTACCCCCATGCGCCGGATATCGATCTGCCGCCCGGTCTCGTCTTGGATGAAGACAGCGCGGAAGAACCTGCACCGCGCGATGATGGTGAGCATAAACCCCATCCTTTCGCGGCGTTGTCGCGCTGGAGCGGGGGAAAAGCCTGAAGGGGGCGTAAAGAAAGACGGGGGTTTTCTTTTTGCATTACTTGCGAAAAACCCCTCCGTCTGCTAGAGGCCCCGGCTCAGTCTGGTGATGAACCGAATGGTGTTGTCTGGTAGGGCGCAGGAACGCGAGCCGGGCATTTATTAACTTGTCTTTGCAGGAAGGGGCTCAGGCTCATGGCTGTACCCAAAAGAAAAACTTCGCCTTCTCGTCGTGGTATGCGTCGCAGCCACCAAGCGCTCAGCGCCGAGGCATTCGCTGAATGCTCCAACTGCGGTGAGCTGAAGCGCCCGCACCACGTATGCAGCCATTGCGGTCATTACGATGGTCGTGAAGTGGTTGCCGCTGGCAAGGCACTTAAGGTTGCCGTGCGCGCCTGATTTTTCAGGCGGGTATTGAGCGTACGCTCAGGCGTGCGGATACGGGAGTAAGGCATCTGCGGCATGGCAGAGAAGCACGTATGAACAAGACCGAGATTCCAGGCAGTTTTCCTTCCGATCCCTCCGGGGCGTTCAGCCTCGCTGTGGATGGAATGGGAGGCGATGGGGCTCCCGAGGTCGTTGTTGCCGGGCTTGCCATTGCTGCGGAGCGTCACCGTGATCTGCGCGTGCTGCTGATCGGAGACGAGGCCCGGCTGCAACCGCTGCTGGCCCGTTATCCGCGTGCAGCCGCGGTGTGCACCGTGTGGCATACCGATGTGTCCATCCCCATGGACATGAAACCCACGCAGGCCCTGCGGCAGCGGCAGTCTTCCATGCGTCTGGCTATGGATGCTGTGGCCAGCGGGCGTGCGCAGGGTGTGGTTTCCGCTGGCAACAGCGGGGCCATGCTGGCTCTGGCCAAGATTGTGGTTAAAACCCTGCCGGGTATTTCCCGCCCTGCCATGGCGGCTATCAGCCCGACCGTGAAGGGTGATGTGGTCATGCTCGATCTGGGCGCCAATGTCGTATGCGACTGGCGCAATCTGGTCGAGTTTGCCGTCATGGGCGAAGCGTTCGCCAAGTCTGTGCTGGGCCTCCCGGCTCCCACAATCGGCCTGCTCAATATCGGTTCGGAAGAACTCAAGGGCGATGAAAAGCTGCGGGTTGCGGCGGAAACGCTGCGCGAAAGCCCGCTGGCTGCCCAGTTCCACGGTTTTGTAGAAGGCCATGATATTACCGCAGGCACGACCGATGTGGTTGTGACCGATGGTTTTACCGGCAATGTGGCGCTCAAGACGGGTGAAGGTGTGCTGAAAATGGCCACCACCCTGTTGCGCCGGGTGTTCCAGAGCAGCGTGCTGGCGAAAATTGGCTATATGCTTGTCCGGCCCGGTCTGGAGCGCATGAAGGAATGGCTTGACCCACGGCGCTATAATGGCGCGGTGTTTGTCGGGCTGAATGGTGTGGTGGTGAAATCCCATGGCGGCACGGACGCTGAAGGGTTTGCCGCTGCGGTTGATGTGGCCATGGATATGGTCACGCACGGTTTCAATGACAGTATCCGTGAGCGCCTCAGTCATATGGGGGCATTGCTTTCCGGGCAGAAGGTAACCGAAGAACGCGAGGTTGCGGTTCCGGTTTCCTGAACAGACGCATAGACATGAACTGGCCTGTCGTGGTGAGCAGCGATGTATGTCCGTTGCGGCGGTGGATAATGAAAGAATGGCGATGACGAAGCACGCGCTTCTGATCGGGTTTGGCAGCTACCTGCCAGACAGGGTTGTGACCAATGACGAACTGGCGGCCCGGCTGGACACCTCGGATGAGTGGATCAGAACCCGTACCGGCATTACCCGTCGCCATATGGCTGGACCGGATGATACCGCCGCCAGCATGGCCGCCCGTGCGGCACAGGCTGCTCTCGATTATGCCGGTCTGGTTGCCGATGATATCGACGCGATTTTTCTGGCCACAGCCACACCTGATCAGGCTTTCCCGGCAACAGCCGTGCGTGTGCAGGCCCTGCTGGGCATGACGCGGGGCTTTGGCTTCGACCTTTCCGCAGCCTGCTCGGGTTTTATTTTCGCACTCGCCACGGCTGACGCCTATATCCGCGCTGGTATGGCGCGCAAGGTGCTGGTGATTGGCAGCGAGGTATATTCGCGTATTCTCGACTGGTCTGACCGGGGCACTTGCGTATTGTTCGGCGATGGCGCCGGAGCCGTGGTGCTATCCGCCTCGGATGAGGAAGAGGGACGGGGGCTTTTGTCCACGCATCTGCATTCCGATGGAACGCTGGGCGATCTTCTCTATGTCGATGGTGCGGTGGGTCAGCCTGATAAAAGCGGGCATTTAGTCATGAGTGGGCGGGATGTTTTCCGCCATGCCGTGTCCAAACTGTCTTCCGCGGTTGATGAAGCACTGGCCGCACAGGGCCTGTCCTATGCCGATGTGGACTGGCTGGTGCCGCATCAGGCCAATATCCGTATTATCGAAGGGGTGGGCAAAAAGCTTGGCCTGCCTTCCGAGCGGGTGGTGGTGACGGTTGACCGGCACGCCAATACATCAGCCGCCTCCATTCCGCTCGCACTTGATGAAGCCGTGCGTGACGGACGGATTGGCAAGGGCGATCTGGTGCTGCTTGAGGCACTGGGTGGCGGGCTGACATGGGGCTCCGCACTGGTACGGATGTAACCGCCGGATATTGCTTCCTGCGCCCTACAAAAATGCGGCTGTCGTGCGAATGAATTGACGCGCCCTGCGGGCGTGGTTACGCTCCGATTCATGGAAACTGTGACGCGTGCATCCTTGATAGAGCAGGTCTATCAGCAGGTAGGTCTGTCTCGCAAAGAGTCGTCTGTACTCCTGGAAGATGTCCTGGAGACAGTCATGGAAGCTCTTGAACGCGGCGAAAGCGTCAAGATCAGCGGGTTTGGCACGTTTGCCGTGCGTAAAAAGGGCAAACGGGCGGGACGAAACCCGAAAACGGGCGAGGAAGTCCCAATCCTGCCGCGCTCCGTGCTGGTGTTCCGGTCCAGTCAGCTTTTGAAAGCTGAGGTCAATCATGAATCGCCAGAAGGATATGCAGGCTATGATGATGACTGATTCCCCGGAATACAGAAACCCACAGCAGGAGGGTATCGATCTGGTTGAGGGGCTGAGTTCCGAGGAAGAGGATATGGGATTGGACGGGCTGGAAAAAGCGCCGGAGGCTTTCAGAACCATTAGCGAAGTGGCCGACGAACTGCACGTACCCCAGCACACCCTGCGCTTGTGGGAAGCGCAGTTCCAGCAGGTGCGTCCGGTCAAAAGGGCTGGTGGCCGCCGTTACTATCGGCAGGATGATATCGCACTGCTGCGCCATATTGCTGATTTGCTCTATACGCAGGGCTACACGGTCAAAGGCGTTCAGCGTCTTCTGGATAGTGGCATGGTTGTTCCCATGCCTGTCAGAGAAGCAGATGACACGCCCCCCACGACGGTGGATGAGACGGAATTCTCGCAGCCTCAAGAGCTTGAGGAAGTGGTGGCCGTTGTCGAAACAGAAGAACTCGTCGTGTTGCGCGAGCCAGAAGTGGTCGCCCCCGCCGTGTCGCAGGCTGTCGATACGCATCTGCGGGCCGAACTGGAAGGTATTCTGGTGGAGTTGCTGGCTATTCGCCAAAAACTTGTTGTTTAAGCAAAAAATTGTCTCACACGGTCTTGTGCCCGGTGGGATCGCCTGCTAAACACCACTCCACACTTAACGGGCAGTAGCGCAGTCTGGTAGCGCATCAGTCTGGGGGACTGGGGGTCGTGGGTTCGAATCCCGCCTGCCCGATATTTTTCCGAAAAGTTGGTATGGCGAGGTCGCCCCTTCTAAGGGGCTGCCTCGCTATTGCCGTATGTCCAGCGCCGCCACAGCAGGTTGAGCGCTGCCATAATGGCCGGGCCGATGAAAAGCCCGATGAGCCCCCATGTTTCGGCCCCTCCCAGAATACCCAGCAGAACCCACAGGAAGGGCAGTTTTGTGCTGCCACCGATCAGAGCCGGGCGAATGAAGTGGTCTGCGATGAAAATAACGGTCGCACCCAGCGCGAAAATAACCACACAGGCAACCGATGCCCCCTGTGCCAGAATAAGCAGGGAAACCAGACCGACGGCCACCAGCGCGCAGAACGGGATCATGGCTGCGACAGCGGTAATGACACCAAAAAGGGCCGGATGCGGCGCACCTGCCACCATATAGGCCACCCCCAGAATAATACCTTCGCCAATGCCAACCAGCACAAGGCCCTGCACGGTGCCATGAACCGAGGCGACCATCTGCCGCCCGATGCTCTCGCCCCGTTTGCCAAAAGCCCGGCAGGAGGCAACGCGGCATTGCCGGATGACGGAAGGGCCATCCTTGTAAAGAAAAAACAGCGTCAGGATGGAAAAGCAGAACAGCGTGCCGCGATGTGCGATCTGTGCACCCAGCGCCTTGGTTATGGCCATGCCACGGTTATCGAGCGCGCCCAGCATGCCAGAAATATTCCGTGGGTCGGTCAGGTGGCTCTGCCACCATTGCGTAAGAGCCACCTGACCAAATGGCAGGTGGCCAAGGGCATCAGGCACAGGCACGCCATGAGCGCGAGCGCTATCGAGCCAGCGGAGTGCGCTCTGTGCCTCTCCAATGGCTTCAAGGGTCAGCAGGGTGAGGGGTATAACAAATATCAGTGCCATGACAGCCGTAAACAGGGCTGGCAGCACTGTTCCACCTGCGGCATTGGGCCATGTTCTGCAGGCACGGGTATAGAGCGGCCATGTGGCAATGGCGAAAACGCCGCCCCATGCCAGCGCGGGCAGAAAGCCATGTACGGTGTAAAGCGCCATACCAGCGATAAAGGTGGCCAGTGTTGCGCGCGCGATTTCCTGCCCCCGCTTTGAGCGCTGGCTGGCTTTCAGCCCCAGACAACGGGTGATAGGGGCCGGGTGTTGGGCGGGCGGTGCTGGCATATGTGCGTATTCTTTCCAGGCTTCTGGGGCGAAAGGCAGGCCATGGAGCCTGCCGCCTTTGACTCTGGATAATAGAGCGAGGTAAGCGGCATGCCTATGCCGTATCTGTTAAGACTGTTCATGAGTCGCGCAGCCGGTATGCTGTGACAGGCAGAGCCGCGGGGCTTTTGCCATGGCTTGACGGATCGCTCGGGACATCATGCTGAGAAATTTTCTGACAGTTGGCGGCTGGACAATGCTCAGCCGCGTTCTTGGACTTGTGCGCGATCAGCTTCTGGCAGCGTTCATGGGGGCGGGGGCCTTGCAGGATGCCTATCAGGTGGCCTGCCGTTTGCCCAACATGTTCCGGCGGTTATTCGGCGAAGGGGCGTTCAACGCAGCGTTTGTGCCGCTTTTCTCTTCCGTTCTGGTGGAAGAAGGGGCAGACGAGGCGCGCCTTTTTGCACGGCGTACGCTGGGGGTCATGCTGGCGTGGCTGGTGTTCCTGTGCGTGCTGGGGGAGTGCTTCATGCCCTCCGTGCTGCGGGTGATCGCACCGGGTTTCCTGCAAAGTGGAGAGCGTTACGCGCTGGCCGTAACGCTGAGCCGCATTACCTTTCCCTATCTGGTCATGATCTGTGCGGCAGCACTTCTGGCAGGGGTGCTCAACGGGCTGCATCGTTTTGGCATGGCGTCTGCTGCGTATCTGGCTTTCAACATTGTTGGTATTGCCGCCATTCTCGGGGGGGCGTGCTTTAGCGCCAATGTGGCGATTATTGCGGCATGGGGCGTGACGTTTTCAGGAGTGGTGCAGCTTGGCCTGCTGCTATGGGCCTGCGAGCGGGCGCGTTTCGGGCTCATGCCGCTCTGGCCCCGTCTGACACCGCGTATCCGTGTGCTGCTCCGGCGGATGGTGCCGGGGCTGGTAGGGAGCGGAGTCGGGCAGATCAACCTGACAATCGACACCATTATTGGCACGTTGCTGCCTGCGGGCAGTGTTTCGCTCATGTATTTTGCGGATCGCATCAACCAGTTGCCTCTGGGTGTGCTGGGGGCGGCTGCAGGCACGACCTTGCTGCCCGTGCTGACCCGCCATGTCGCGGCAGGCGATCATGACGGGGCGCATGCGGCGCAGAATCGTTCGATCGAATATGTGCTGCTGCTGACCTTGCCTGCCGTGGCCGGTATTCTGGTGCTGGCTGACCCCATTATGGTGGTTCTGTTTGGTCATGGCTCCTTTACCGAGCATGACGCCATGCTGTCGGCCCAGTCGCTGCGGGCCTATGCCATTGGCCTGCCGGCTTTCGTGCTGGTCAAGGTTCTGGCACCGGCATTTTTTGCGCGGGGGGACACCCGCACGCCAGTGGTTATTGGTATTGGCATTCTGGTGGTCAACCTGCTGCTCAACCTTGCCTTCATGAAACCTCTTGCCCATGTGGGGCCACCTTTGGCCAGTAGTCTGGCCGCAGGGCTCAATGTTGCCAGTCTGGCCCTTATTTTGCGTATTCGTGCGGTGCTGCATGTGCCGCGTCCGTTTCTGGCGCGTATGGGGCTGGTCGGGCTTGCTGCGCTGGGCATGGCATTTGGTGTTGGTGCTGCGGCATGGGCGCTGCCGTTTCCTGCGCATATCGTATCCCGCCTGTTCTGGCTGGGGTTGCTGGTGGTAGGGGGCGGTGCCCTCTATCTTTTCCTGCTGTGCCTGATGGGCATCGTGCACTGGCAGCAGGTTGCCTCCGTGCCGGGACGCCTGAAGAAGCGTGGCGGGCGTGCCAAGGGGGCGTGAGCGCGTTGGCTGAGAGTGTTCTCGCACATCAGGTTGATTTTCAGGGATGGCGGAACGCCGTGCGCCAGCATATCGCGCAGGATACACCCCCCGAAGCTCTGCACTGGCGTGTGGCTGCTTTTGGTGAAGCCGTTCCAGAGACAGAAGATAGTTCCGCAGCGTTGCCTGCTTCCGGCCAACGGTTGACGCTTTCGCGGGCGTTGCTGGCTATGCTGGAAGCAGCCATGCAGGCTCGGGATGAAACGCGCTTTACCCTTGGCTACAGGATTCTCTACCGGCTGGCCCGACATGAGCTGGGCCTAAATGACGAACACGACCCTGACCTCACGGCCTTGCGTGTATTGGCCGAGAGCGTGCGTGAGGAAACACGGGCTTTTCGGGAGCGTTTCTCCGCGTTTTCGGCTGACCGTTCTACGGCCTGCCTGCACGATAGCCCTACCCATTATATTATCGAGGCTAATGCTGCTTTCTGTCAGGCGCGTAATCCCCGGCTGTGGGAGATACGCACTCCCTACCGGCGCGCCTTGTGGAATGGCCAGCGGCTTTTTTTCGGCCCCGGAGAGAATGAGGCTGCCCATGTGCAGGCTAGTGTCTGGCAGCCAGCCGGGCAGGGGTGCTGGCAGGGATACCCGCAAACGGTTCTGCTGCCAGCGCTGAAGGATATTGAGCAGGCGGATAGTCTGGCGGCTCTTGGTGCTTTGGCCATGGACTGCCGTGCCTGTCCGTCATGGGAGAACGCGACACGCACCGTGTTTGGGTGTGGGCAAGGATTGTTCCGACTGATGCTGGTGGGTGAGCAGCCGGGCGATCAGGAAGACCTGGCGGGTATGCCCTTTGTGGGGCCTGCGGGGCAGGTGCTGGACAAGGCACTGGCGGAAGCTGGGTTTGTGCGTGAGCAGATTTATGTGACCAATGCGGTCAAGCATTTTGGTTTTACATGGCGCAATGGCAGGCGGCTGCATCAGAAGCCTGACGAGACAGCCATCCATGCGTGTCATGTCTGGCTGGAGGCAGAGCGGCGGGTTTTAAACCCGGCTCTGGTTGTCATGCTGGGGGCTACGGCAGCCCGAAGCGTGCTGAAAAAACCGGTTACAATTTCGCGTGAAAGATCGCGTATCATCCCGCTGGATGAAACAACTGCGGGGCTGGTGACGGTGCATCCATCCTATCTGCTCCGTCTGCCTGACGATTCCACGCGGCAGAAGGAATACGAGAGATTTGTAGCGGACCTGAAGCTGGCCCGCGACTATCTGCACGATAAGGGGCTGCTGGAGCCGCAGTAAGGCGCGTTATTCCTTTTTATGCGGGCTGTTCAGGCGCTGATGCAATTCCTTGCCGGTTTTAAAAAACGGCACATATTTACGGCTGACCTGAACCTGCTCCCCTGTTTTGGGGTTGCGGCCCAGACGGGGGTCTCGTTCCTTGACGGAAAAAGCCCCGAACCCACGTAGTTCCACACGCTGGCCATTGGCCAGACTGCGGGCAATGCCACCAAAGATCGTATTGACGAGACGCGTTGCCTCCCTGACCTGCAGGTGAGGATGTTTCTGCAAAAGAACAGCAATAAGTTCAGATCTGGTCATGGTAGTGCATTTCCATCTGATCATATGGCCAGATAGCAGGGCCACTTGCTTTCAACACTCCTGCGTATGGGGTTCTTACGTCAAGACATAAATAAAGCCCGGTGAAGCGGGGTAGACGCTTCACCGGGCTACAAGCCTCGTTGATCTGAGGAACCTGTTACGCGCTGGTCGTGGCGTTTTTCTTGGAGCGGCGGCCGCGGCCACCCACTTCATCTTCATCGCCAGCGGCATGAATCTTGCGGCCAAGGCCGATTTCACGCGCGAGAGTGGAGCGCCGTTCGGCATAGTTGGGGGCGACCATCGGGTAGTCGGCGGGCAGGCCCCAGCGCTCACGGTACTGCTCAGGCGTCATGTTGTAGGCGCTCTGGAGGTGGCGCTTGAGCATTTTAAGCTTTTTGCCGTCTTCAAGGCACACGATGTAGTCAGGGAAAACCGAACGCTTGACCGGCACGGCAGGCTGGAGCTTTTCCGGCTCGCTCTGCGGCAGTTCAGCGGTTTTCAGTGCCTGATAGACATCTTTGATCAGGACCGGAATAGCAGTGGCTTCCACCTGATTGTTGGAAACATATGCCGCCACAATCTCTGATACAAGTTCTAGAACGGGGGAGTAGTCTGAAGTGTCTGTCATGGCTGGCCCAATGAAAAGTAAGAATTTACTTTTCCAAATATAGGGAATGATTTCTTGTTTGTGAATGGAGAAGATACGCTTTTTTTGAGTTCTTTGTACGTTTTTCTTTGTGCTTTGGTCTTTTGGAGCAATAGAGAAATGGTGCGCGCAAGGTGTCTGGAATGAGTAAGTTCTGAAATTTAAAGAACAGGCATGGAAAGAGTGTTATTCACACACAGTATTCTTCTGTTTTGGTGTGAAGTTTTTTTTATAAAAAAGGCAGAACGATTCGCCTGAACCCAGTGCGAAACATTCTGCCCGTTAGTCTGTTTTTTTTGAGCGTCTTTTAACGAATGCCCAGCTCGCTCATAAGGAAATCACGGAATACCGATACGCGTTTGGAACTGCGCAGTTCTTCCGGATAAACAAAATAGGCATCGACTGTCGGGGTGGCGACTTCGGGCAGGATCTGAACTAGGTCAGGGAATGCTGCAGCGGCATAGGTGGGAATGGAACCTATGCCCAGTCCTCCGGCAATGGCATAGGCCATAGCCGCCATGCTGTTGACCTCAAGCCGGGTGTTGTGCAGCCCGGCATGGCCGGTGTTCTGCAAGGCCTGCGCCAGCCAGTTCACATGTGTGACGGGGGGGTGGTGCTCACCGAATAATACCAGATGATGGTTTTTGATTTCATCAAGGCTCTGGGGTGTGCCGTTCTTTTCCAGATAGTGTGGGGAGGCGAAAATAGGCAGATGGAAATCTGCCAGATGCCGCTGGATCAGATCGGGCTGGCGCGGCGCATGCATGCGTACAGCCACATCGGCTTCGCGCATGCCCAAGTCCAGATCGTTATCTTCCAGAATAAGGCAGATATCGATTTCCGGGTTAGCCAGCATGAACTTGTGCAGGCGCGGCATCAGCCAGCAGTTGCCAAAACCGGTTGTGGTGGTGACACGCAGCCGTCCGGCGGCTTTTTCCTTGCTTTCGGTCAGCAGGGTCTGTGTCATTTCCAGTTTGGAAAATACTTCCCGCACCGTCTTGTGCAGGGTCTCACCCTGTTCAGTCAGGATCAGCCCTCTGGCATGACGGTGGAAAAGAGGAACCTGAAGAACATCTTCGAGCGCGGAAATCTGCCGGGATACAGCGGACTGGCTGAGGTTGAGAACGTCTCCTGCGTGGGTAAAGGAACCGGCTTCCGCCACAGCATGGAAAACCCTGAGTTTGTCCCAGTCCACGCACGCCTCCTGCTCAATATTGAATGATACTCATGTAAAGCATGAAATTATGCTTTATGGTTTATACCTACGTGCAGTAATTGCCCCCCATGGTCAAGAGACCATGGGGAAGTAATTATTAATTTAGTCCGCCAAGAAAACGTTCCGCATCCAGTGCGGCCATGCAGCCTGTGCCGGCTGCTGTAACGGCCTGACGATATATCTTGTCCTGCACGTCGCCTGCGGCGAATACGCCATCGACCGATGTGCGGGTGCCACCGGCTACCGTTACAATATAGCCTTCGGAATCTAGCTCGAGCTGGCCTTTGAAAATATCGGTGGTGGGAGAATGCCCAATGGCGATGAACACACCATCGGTCGGCAGTGTGGTCTGCGTATTGTCCTGTGTATTGCGCAGAACAATGGCGTTGACTGTCGGCGGTGTGCCTTCGGCCAGAATGTCTTCAACCGTGCTGTTCCATACAACGCTCACCTTCGGGTTGGCGAACAGCCGATCCTGCAGGATTTTTTCAGCCCGCAATGTGTCGCGGCGGTGGATCAGGGTTACGTGATCGGCATGGTGGGTGAGGTAGAGTGCCTCTTCCACAGCGGTGTTGCCACCACCGACAACCACAACCCTGCGGCCCCGGTAGAAAAAGCCATCGCATGTGGCGCAGGCGGAAACGCCAGCACCCTGCAGGCGTTTTTCATTCGGCAGGCCAAGCCAGCGGGCCTGTGCGCCGGTTGCGACAATAACGGAGCGCGCCACATAGACCGTGCCGGAATCGCCCACCAGACGGAAAGGCGAGCCCCCATCCAGCTTCACGTCGGTAATAATGTCGTATTCAATACGCGTGCCGACATTGAGAGCCTGCTCGGCCATCTGTTCCATCAGCCAAGGGCCCTGAATGGCCGTGGCAAAGCCGGGGTAGTTTTCCACCTCGGTGGTGATGGTCAGCTGCCCGCCTGGCTGCAAGCCTGCTACCAGCACGGGAGAGAGGTTGGCGCGGGCGGCGTAAATGGCGGCTGTATAGCCCGCGGGGCCAGCGCCGATGACAAGCAGGTCGGTCGTGATTGTTTCGGTCATGGTATTTACATCGTCCCCAGCGGGTAAGGCCAAGCCCGGCTGTGCCGTTGCTGTCGGCGCGTTCCGGGCGATATGGGCCCAGATATGACCGCACGGCCTCGGGAGAGCAAGGGGGTTGTAGCTGTGCAAGGATGCGGTTTGCCGAGGGAAGGCGAGCGTGTCATATACGGTGCCTGTTGCCGGTATGGCGTGCTCTGCGGGTATTTTGTCCTGCAAGAGGGATCGGAGTTTGAAGGTGGTGGATCTGGACGCAGTTGATCTTCGCATCGTGGCCGAGTTGCAGGACGATGGGCGTATCACCAATGTCGAGCTGGCGCGGCGTGTGGGCATATCAGCCCCGCCCTGCCTGCGCCGTGTCCGGCGTCTGGAGGATGACGGCGTGGTGCGCGGCTATCATGCAGACCCGGATGCCGCGGCCCTTGGCTGGCCGATCACGTTTTTTGCGCTGATTGGTTTGGAAAGTCAGAAAGAAACGGTGCTACGCGGGTTTGAAGACTATCTTGCCCAGTGGCCGGAAGTGCGTGAATGCCACATGATCCGCGGTGGGGGCGATTTTCTGGTGCGCCTGATCGCGCGCGATGCCGCCCATGAAAACCTGCTGACACGTCAGCTAACCGAGGCCACCCATGTCATACGGGTGCAGACCCTGCAGACCATTCGCACCAGTCTGGAGCGGTGGGGGGTGCCTTTGAAAAATGACAGTGAGGAGCAGTCCTCATGAATGAGAGCACGGACACGATGCTTTCTCCTATCGTGATGAATAACGAGACGCATGGAGCCGGAGTGGCGGAAGTGAATGAAGGGCCTGATGTCAGCATCGTCGTGCCCTGTTATAATGAAAGTGCAAATGTCCGGCCGCTGGTGGACATGCTGCGCAGGGTTCTTGAGGGACGGCGCTGGGAGGTCATTTTTGTCGATGACAACTCCCCCGATGGCACAAGCGATGTCGTGCGCGCTCTCGCACAGGAAGACAGCCGGGTGCGGGGGCTGTGCCGGATAGGGCGGCGCGGTCTTTCCTCGGCCGTGATCGAGGGGGCACTATCGTCCTCCGCGCAGGTTGTGGCGGTCATGGATGGTGATCTCCAACACGATGAAAGCCGTCTGCCCGCGTTGATCGATGCCGTGGCGGGTGGCGGGTGCGATCTGGCCGTTGGCAGTCGCCATGTTGAAGGCGGCAGTAATCAGGGGCTGGCCAATGCGTGGCGGCATGCCTTGTCCGATGGTGGCATATGGCTTGCACAGCGCTTTCTGCCTGTAAGGCTGACAGACCCCATGAGCGGTTTTTTTGCCATCAGGCAGGACAGGTTCGTGCAAATTGCGCCGTTTTTGGCCGCGACGGGCTTCAAAATCCTGCTTGATCTGGTCCTGTCGTCACCCAAACCTTTGAAGGTGCAGGAAATTCCCTGTGGTTTCAGGGCGCGTGTTGCTGGCGAGAGCAAGCTGGACGTGGTGGTCATGCTCCAGTTTGGCGCATTGCTGGTGGACAAATTGTGCCATGGTCTGTTGCCGCTGCGTTTTATTGCATTTTGCGGCGTGGGCTTGGCCGGTGTGCTGACCAATCTGGTTATTATGCAGTTGGCGTTACTGGCCGGGGCTGGCTTTTCGGTGGCGCAGGGCGTCGGCACGGTCGTAGCCATGATTGTTAATTTCTTCCTTGATAATACCATTACCTATCGGGACAGGCGCCTCAAGGGCGCGCGCGCCGTACGGGGGCTGCTGTTGTTCCTGCTGGTGTGCTCTGTAGGTGCTATTGCCAATATCGGTATTGCGCAGATGCTGTATGATCAGGGGCGTATGATTACCGAGGCCAGTGTGGCAGGTGCCATCATGGCGGCTGTCTGGAATTACGCCATGTCTTCCACAATCGTCTGGAGACCGTAACCGGTTGAGCGCGGAGGCGTGTATGGAGCGTCGCTGGTGGCTGACTGCGCTGGCAGCATTGGCGGCCCTCACACTCTTCCGGCTGATGGTGGCGGCCTGTGTGCCGCTTACCCCTGACGAGGCTTATTACAGACTTTGGGCGTTAGCCCCCGCTGCCAGCTACTTTGATCACCCGCCCATGGTGGCGCTGTGGATCAGGCTTGGTATGGCGGTGGCGGGGGATACGCCGCTTGGCCTGCGTGCGCTCGGGCCATTATTCACGGCGTTTGGTTCGCTCCTGCTGGCTCATGCGGGAGCCCTGTGGCTTCACCGTCCTGATGGACGGCCCGACTGGACTGTCGGAGCACGTGTAGCCGTGCTGCTGAACGCCACACTGGCGATCGGGCTGGGCTCCATTATCATGACGCCCGACACCCCTCTGATTTTTTTCGTGACGCTGCTGCTCTGGAGTCTGTGCTGGCTGTGCGCGGGAGGGCCTGCGTGGCTATGGCTGGTCGCGGGGCTGGCTGCCGGGCTTGGTTTTGCCAGTAAATACACCATGGTTTTGCCTGTTGCCGGGGTGGGGCTGTGGCTGGTTGGGAGCTATGCGGGGCGCGCATGGCTTCGCACGCCGTGGCCCTGGCTGGCGGCGTGCGTGGCGTTGCCCTGCACCCTGCCAGTTGTCTGGTGGAACGCGCACCACGCATGGGCCAGCTTTATGCGGCAGGGCGGGCGTGTGCTGGACTGGCAGCCTGTCCGTGCGCTGACTTTTCTGTCCGAATTGCTGGGCGGGCAGGTAGGGCTCGCCTCCGGTCTTGTGTTTATCCTGTTCGTAGGTGGCTGTGCGCGGCTGTGGCGCAGGAGCGATGCTTTTTCCGCCCTACTGCTGTGTACCATCTTGTGTCCGCTGGCTGTGTTTGTTCAGCATGCACTGGGGGCCCGCGTTCAGGCAAACTGGCCCGTTCTGGTCTATCCTGCCTGTGCGTTGGCTGCGGGTGTATGGTGCCCTCGCTGGTGGAAAAGTGCTGTCTGGCTTGGAGGCGTTCTAACCCTTGTGGTGATGGTGCAGGCCGTGTTTGCTCCGCTGCGCCTGCCTGTGCGGTTGGATGTAACCTTACGGCAGATGGGCGGATGGAGCGACTTTATCCATACGGTACAAATACGTGCCGCGGAGGGGCATTCCGGCCCCGCACCGGTGCTGATGACGGAAAATTACGACCTTGCGGGCGAAGTGGCGTTTTATGCGCGCGGGTCAGAAACCGTTGCGGTCGAGCCGCGCTGGGCGGTGTTTGACATCCCGCGACCGGTTTGTGGCCTACAGGGTATGCTGCTCCGCCCGGCTCAGGAAAAAGAAGCGCCAGACCCACATGCGTTCGAAGTTCTGGGAGAGGCCAGTGCGCCGGTTGCCCGTGCACGTAGGGGCATGGTGGCTGAATGGTATGTCATGCTGCCCGTGCGCCTGCGTTGCGCCCCCGGTCAGGCCTTTGTGCGCGATGCCGCAAGCCTGCCCGTGCGTCATTGAATGGCGTGTATCTGGGGCGGTGCGTGCGTTCAGGTCTTGGGGGCGTTTGCGTGTTGATGGTAAACCGGGCAGAATGTTGCCATATTTCACGGCGTCAGAAGTAACAGGAAGTGTAAGGATATGGGCTCGCATCGGCTTGTAGCGGTTCAGATGGACCCGCTGGAGCATATCAATATTGAGGGCGATTCTACATTCGCCCTGATGCTGGAGGCCCAGGCACGGGGGTACTCCCTGTTTGTTTACGAAGTCGGCAGCCTTGCTCTGGGCGAGGGCGTGCCCCAGCCGGGCCAGCACAGGCCTGCGCGGGTTAGTGCGCTCATGCGCCCTGTCTCGGTTCGGCGGGAAAAGGGCAATCACGCGACTTTTGGCGAAGCCGCGCGGCGTTCGTTGTCCGAAATGGACGTGGTGCTGATGCGTCAGGACCCGCCGTTTGACATGGCCTATATTACCGCCACCCATATGCTGGACCATGTGCACGGCACAGGCCCGGATCAGGCGCTGGTGGTCAATGATCCGCGCTGGGTGCGTGATTGCCCGGAAAAAATTCTGGTCACGCATTTCCCTGATCTGATGCCCCCTACACTGGTTACGTGGGATGTGGCGGAGATTCGGGCTTTCCGCGCCAAATGGCGCGATATCATCGTCAAACCCCTGTTTGGCAATGGTGGCAGCGGCGTGTTCCGTATTCGTGAAGATGACGGAAACCTGAATGCCCTGCTGGAAATGCACTTTGCCCGCTCACGGGAACCGCTGATGATCCAGCGCTACGAACCCGCCGTTACGGCAGGGGACAAGCGTATCATTCTGGTTGATGGAGAGCCCATCGGGGCGATCAACCGCGTGCCTTCAGGCGATGACCATCGCTCGAACATGCATGTGGGTGGCGTGGCGCGTCAGGTGGGGCTGACGGAGCGCGATCAGGAAATCTGCAAGGCAATCGGGCCGTTCCTTAAAGAACATGGCCTGATTTTTGTGGGGATTGATGTCATCGGGCAGTATCTGACCGAAATCAACGTGACATCTCCCACCGGACTGCAGGAACTCGAACGTTTTGATGGCGTGAATGGTGCAGCCCTCGTATGGAAAGCCATTGAGGCGCGTCTGGGCTCTCACTGAGGGTATGCGTGGATATTTTGTCCGTTCTGCGGGCAAAATATTTGGCGGAATGTCGAAAACCGGCGATAGTCCGGCATAGGTAATGATACAAAGGCCCACGCCTTGAGCCGAAACATGGTGCGGGCAGCAGTGCGGGCGCAGGCCAGAGGCCGCGAACCGCAACGGGGAAGGAAGAGGCAGAGTGGCTCTTGAAGAAATAGTGGCGAACAGGCAGGCAGGGGAAATGCACGACATGCTGAACGGGTATCCCTCTGACGGGGAAGGCGCGCCTGTTCCTCCTCCTTCGCGTTCAGCACTTGATGCTGAAGCGGTCAAACTCGCCTATCGTCGCTGGGCCAATGTCTATGACGTGGCTTTTGGCGGAATTTCGCGCTTTGGTCGCCTGCGTGCGGTCGAGGCGGTGAATGGTCTGCCCGGCACGGATGTGCTGGAAGTTGGTGTTGGCACCGGGCTTGCCCTGCCGCATTATAATGCGGACAAAGCCATTACCGGTATCGACCTTTCAAGCGACATGCTGGCCAAGGCCCGTGAGCGCGTGCAGCGCGACAATCTGGGCACCGTGCGCGACCTGCTGGAAATGGATGCCGAAGCCACGCGCTTTGCTGATAATTCCTTCGATATTGCCGTCGCCATGTTTGTGGCCTCCGTTGTGCCGCATCCGCGCAAGCTGCTGTGCGAACTCAAAAGGGTTGTTCGCCCCGGTGGCTATATCCTGTTCGTAAATCATTTTCTGGCGCCGGGCGGCGTGCGTGGCGCGGTTGAACACGCCATGGCACGGGCCTCGCGCTCGCTGGGCTGGCATCCTGATTTCGCTATGGAATCGCTGCTTCCGCCTGATGATCTGGCGCGCGCTTACATCCAGCCTGTCCCGCCCATGGGTCTGTTTACGCTGGTCACGCTCGAAAACCTGCCGGGTTGATGTCGGCACGCTCCGAGTTGTCGCGCTGTTCTGCCACGGATGTACACGCATATGTGCGTTTGTGACGTGGCAGGGGCGTGATGTGCGCGGGGCTGAATGGCTCGTTCCACACGGCGGAACACGCTAGAAAGAGCCCGATTGAAGGTTTCTCGTTTTTGAAACCGTAACGCGCCAGCCTGCCATGCGCGTATGAAATGATGGAAACAGGAAGACCATGACCGTTATCCATGACCAGAACCCGCATGCCGGAAACCTCGGCACAGCCCGTTCTCTTTCGGGGGTTGATGCTGGGCTTGGAGCCGGGTGGCTGGCTCTGGCTATCATTGCGGCGCTGGTGGGTGGTGGAATTTCCGCTTTCGCAGGCATGGGGGCGCTGCCTTCTGGTTCTGTCTGGGCGGCGCTACAGCAGGCCCATCCTGTTCTGATGCTGCTTTATGTGGTCGTGCCTGCCATGGTGTGCGGATTCGGCACTTTGTGGCTACCCGGTGCCCTGCAGCGGGACGGTATGCTGGCTAATGGGCTGAACCTCTCCGGTCTGGGGCTGGTTACCGCAGGAATGGTGTTGACGGTCTGGGCCGCTCTGTCGGGTTCAGGCTCCCATGGCTGGGGGGCTACCGCAGCCACGCTGCTGTGGTGTGCTGGCACATTGCTGGCGTGCATGGCGCTTCTGGTTACGATTTTTGACAGCCGTGCGGATAGTGTTACGCGCAGCGCCTTCTCTCCCTTCGTGTGGGGGGAAATGCTGTCTGCCTCCGTGTTGTTGCTGGCTGTGCCGGTTTTTGCCGCTCATCTGGTGCGGCAGGGGCTGGGTTCACTGCACCTGCTGTCTGCCTCCACAACCGTAGGGGTGGAATCCTTTGCCGGGCCGATCGGGCTGGTGGTTCTGCTGGCCGGTTTTGGCGTTGTTTTCGAAATGAGCGCGCGTATCGGCCGCTTTTCTGAAAAACCTGTTGCTCTTGTCATGGCGGCGACGGCAGGCACCGGCATTGTTGCCTGGGCCAAGGCTGATCTGGCCTCTGGCGTGGAGCAGGCCAGCGCCCTGCGCGTTGGCACCATTCTGCTGGCTGTGTGCACGTTTTCGGCTGTCAGCCTTGCCGGGCTTTGGCTGGCCGGTACGTGGCGCAGCCGGGTATCACCCCGCGTGCCGCTGCTGTGGGGCATGGGGTTTCTGGTTGTTGTATCCGTAGGCTGGGTTGCCCAGCTTGTGCATGGTGCGGGCCTGCACTCAGCCCTGCAACTTGGTGCGCTCTATGCCGTCTGCGGTGGCTTTTACCTGTGGCGGGGGCAGACAGGCGGGTTCTGGTATCCCCGGCGGCTCGCACGCCTGCATTTTGTGCTGACAGTGGTGGCCACAGCCCTTGTGTTCGTGCCCGGCCAGCAGGTGCTTGGTAGTGCGCTGTTTGGTCTGTCGGCTCTGTGCTTCATTCTGGCGGCAGGTCTTGGCCTGCGCTACGGCGCACTGACGCAGACGGGCGAGACTGCACTGGTTCCTGTTCAGAGCCGTATGGGCAAGGGAGAGCGGGCATGAGCGAAGCAGCACTGCCGGAGGGGACGACACGCCGCGTCCGTTTTGATACTGCGCGCGTTGGCACGCAGGCGCGCGACTGGCTGATGCTGCTCAAACCCCGCGTTATCTCCTTGGTGGTGTTTACGGGTGCCGCCGGAATGATCATGGCGCCGGGCCACCTCAATCCTTTCGTGGCGGCTATCAGCATTTTTTGCATCTGCCTGGCATCTGGTGCGGCCGGTGCCATCAATATGTGGTTCGACCGCGATATTGACGCCATTATGCAGCGCACCATTACCCGGCCCATTCCCGGTGGACGTATTCCGCAGGACGAGGCGCTGGCCTATGGCGTTGGGCTGTCCTGCCTGTCCGTTTGTCTGATGTGGATTGCTACCAACACGCTGGCGGCTGCCATTCTGGCATTTTCGATCTTTTTCTATGCCGTTATCTACACCATGTGGCTCAAGCGCTCGACACCGCAGAACATCGTGATCGGTGGGGCTGCGGGGGCGTTCCCGCCCATGATCGGCTGGGCTGCGGCCACGGGTCATATGGCGGTTATGCCGGTGGTCATGTTCGGGATCGTGTTTTTCTGGACACCGCCACATTTCTGGTCGCTCTCGCTTTATGCCTGCAAGGATTACGGGCGCGCGGGTATTCCCATGCTGCCGGTTGTGCGCGGTGGGCGGCATACGCGCTGGCAGATTTTTGGCTATACGCTGGTGCTGCTGGCGGTCTCGCTTGTGCCATCGGTGTTGGGTTTGAGCGGCTGGCTTTATACGGCCACGGCTCTTGTGCTGGGGCTGGGTTTTATTGGCTGTGCCGTGCGAGTTCTGCTTGAACAGCAGGATGCAACGGGTGTCAGCCTTGTAGGTGACAGGGCCGCCCGGATTTCGTTCCGGTTTTCTCTGGCTTATCTTTTCTTCCTGTTCTGTGGCCTGCTGGCGGATCATATCCTGCGCGGCTGGAACTGGATTGGGTAAAGGACATTCTCATGAGCCAGATGGATCAAGCGGTTATCAGCACACAGGCTGAGCAGATAGAAACAAGGCGTCGGCAGACACAGCGCGTTAGAAGCATGCTGGCATTCATGCTTGTTCTGGTGGGCATGATGTTCGGGCTTGGGCTGCTGCGGGCCTGAAAGACTGTTTTGCCTCTTGCGGGGTAGCTATCCATAACGCGCCAGCCATAACCCTCTCATAAGAGCAGGGTATCCAGCGCATGGCTCTGGTAACGACAGGCAATAAAAAAAGGCCGGTGAGCGTTTCCGCTTCACCGGCCTTTTGTTTTATGGGCCCGCTCTATGCTGTTTCAGCGTGTCTGCTGTATGGCGGAAAGCAGCCAGCGCCCGCCACGTGCGGGGCGGATAAAGGTCCATAGTTCCGTAATGGTGACAGTCTCGGTCGAGCTTCCGTCGATAACCTGCCCCATGGCGTTGGTGGTCAGATCGATCAGGCTGTAGCGCATGGCGACCGTGGCATAGTTCATGCCGTTTTCAGACCATGCCTCGGCCAGATCACCTTGCAGAAAGCGCACGTCCGAGACGACATTGCGCGCACCCTGACTGGCGAGTGCAGCAAGTTGCTCGTTGAAGTAAGAGACCATCTCCGGCGTGGCCATCTGTTGCATGGCCGGGATGTTCTGCTGGTTCCATGCGGTCTGGATATCCAGCAGGGTCTGCTGGAAGGCCTGATAATCCGCAGGGGTGATCTGCACCGGAGAGGAGTTAGCCTGCTGCTGCACGCCAAAAGGCGGCGATACCGGACGGGCAGGCCCCTGTGCGCCCATGCCGCGGCCAGCATTGCCACCAGCACCGGAAAAGCGGCGCACGAGCCACATAACCACCATGACAACCAGACCGATCTGCAACAGCATCCCAAGGAAGCTGAACATGCCGCCCACGCCCCCCATGAAACCATGGCCCGAAAGCAGCCCGAAAAGCCCCGCTCCAAGGAACCCGCCCGCAAAACCGGTCAGGAACGGGTGGCGGTTCTGATAGGGCATGCCTTGGCGGGCAAACGGTGCAGCCCCCATGGCGCCGTATCCGGGGGCGGTCGGTGCCATACGCGGCGTAATGGAACGCTCCATCGGTGCCGATTCATAAGGGGATGTGCTGGTCCTGGGCGGTGCGCTCCATGTCCGGCTGCCTCGGCTTCCCATGGAGCCGCCGCTGCCAGCCCGTGCATCGGCATGGGAGGCAAGGGGGCCTATGGCAAGGCTCGCGGTCATTACCATAGCCAGTGCGGAGGAAAAAAAACGAACGCTCACGGATCGGATACTCTCAGACGAAATAAGGTCAGGCCCCTGCGGTATTCAGGGTCTCCACCCTTAATGTGGGGGCGTCGGTGCCAAAACGAAAGGCCAGATCGTTCGCTAGTGTCATGGAGGCAAAGATTTCGAGCAGATTTCCGGCCAAAGTGAACTCGGCCACGGCTTCGGCAATCTGCCCGTCGCGGATCATGAAGCCCGATGCTCCCCGGCTGTAATCGCCGGTCAGCCCGTTGATGGACGAGCCCATCATCTCGGTAATGTACAGGCCTTCCTTGATATCGGCCATGAGTTCAGCCGGGCTAAGAGTGCCGGGTTCGAAAAACAGGTTGGTTGCCCCCGGTGAGGGCGGGCCAGAGGTGCCGCGCCCTGCACGGGCGTTGGTTTCAAGGCCAAGCTGGCGGGCACTGCGGCTGTCCAGCAGCCATGAGGACAGGACACCATCGCGCACGAGGCTGAGTGGTGCCATGCGCAGGCCTTCCCCATCGAAGGGGCGCGAGCGCAGGCCCTTGATGCGGGTCGGGTCGTCGGTAATGCTGATCTCGCTGGAGAACAGGGCCTGATCCATCTTGTCCTTGAGAAAGGACGTGCCACGCGCAATGGCCGTGCCGTTGATGGCTCCTGCAAAGTGGTTCAGAAAGCTGCCCGCCACCCGTGGGTGAAAAACAACCGGCATGCGGCCCGTGCGCGGGCGGATGGGGTTGAGGCGCGCGACGGCCTTCTGACCTGCGTTGCGGCCTAGTTCGGCGGCGTCTGTCAGGTCGCGTAGCCATAGCGTGCCGTGGTGATCGTAATCGCGCTGCATGCCTTCGCCACTGCCTGCGAGTACACAGACAGAGTTGGAATGGCTGCTGCGGGCATACTGGCCTGAAAATCCCCCCGTGGTCGCAAAGCTAACCTGTGTGCGGCCGCATGAAGCACTGGCTCCGGCACTGTTCGTAACGCCTGTTATGGCCAGTGCCGCATCCTCGCCCAGCCGGGCGCGGGCCAGCAGGGTGGCCGTATCAGGTTCCGAGGGGTCGTTAAGCTGAAGGGCGTTGTCTATGCAGGGCGTGGTCATGGCCTGCGGGGCCAGACCGGCATAGCGGTCATCGGGCAGGACGCGGGCCATGGCCATAGCCTGTGCCGCCAGTTGCTCAAACCGGGCGGGCTCCACCGTGGAGGTGGAAACAATGGCGCTCTTGCAGCCGATAAAGACCCTGAGCCCCATATCCGTGGTTTCGGAGCGCTCCAGTTCCTCGGTCACGCCATTGCGCACGCCAGCGCCTACAGAAATGCTGCTGACATGTATGGCTTCGGCCGCGTCCGCTCCAGCCTGTTTGGCATGGCGGAGCAGGCCGGAAAGCAGGGACAGGGTCTGGGCCGTCATGCTGCCAGGTTCTCCGTAATGCTCTGGAGGGAGGGGATGTGGCCAATGGGGCCAAGGGCTGCAAGCGTAGGTGTTCCGGCAAAAATCCGCGCTGCTGTCGCACGGATATCATCCGTGGTGACCGCTTCGATGCGGCTTACGGTTTCCTGCGTGGGAATGATCCGGCCGAAAATCTGGAGCTGGCGGGCAATCTGCTCGCAGCGGCTACCGGTGCTTTCCAACGACATGAGCAGCGATGCCTTAAGCTGAGCGCGCGCGCGGGCCAGTTCCTCTTCCTGCACGCTGAACTGCACCTTGCGCAGTTCTTCAAGGGTGACAGGAATCAGCTCTGCACATTCCTTTTCGCCGGTACCGGCATAAATGCCGAACAGCCCGCCATCGATAAAAGGTGCGCTGAAGGAATAGACCGAATAGACCAGCCCGCGTTTTTCGCGGATTTCCTGAAACAGTCTGGAGGACATGCCGCCGCCCAGCACGGTGGAAAGCAGCATGGTGGCGTAGTAATCGGCCCCCTGATAGCCCGAGCACGGAAAACCCAGCAGCACATGGGCCTGATCCAGCTCACGGCTTTCGCGGTATTCGCCGCCAAGGTAGCGGGCGGCGGTCATGGCGGGGCGGGTGGCATTGGGCAGGTCTGCAAAGTGGCGCTGCACCTGCTCCAGCACGGCCTCGTGTTCCAGATTGCCTGCTGCCGCAATCACCATATTATCGGGCGTGTAATGCGTGGCCATATAGGACATGAGCGTTTCGCGGCTCATGGAGCGGATCAGCTCTTCCGTGCCGAGCGTGGGGCGGCCCATGGGCTGGCCGGGGAAGGCCGTTTCCTGAAAATGGTCGAACACGATATCGTCGGGCGTATCGTTGGCCTGACCGATTTCCTGCAAGATCACGCCGCGCTCGCGCTCGAGTTCGGCGGCATCGAACGTGGAATGGGTCAGAATATCGCCGATGATGTCGATGCCCAGATTAAGGTTTTCCCGGAGTAGTTTGACATAGAAAACCGTCTGCTCGCGGGCGGTATAGGCATTGATATGGCCCCCCACATTTTCAATTTCCTCGGCAATGCGCAGGGCGGAGCGACTATGCGTGCCCTTGAAAGCCATATGCTCGAGAAAATGGGAGACACCGTTCTCTTCGGCTGTTTCGTTGCGTGTGCCAGCAGAAACATACGCACCGAAAGATACCGTTTCCACGTGCTCCATGCGCTCGGTGATAACGGTCAGGCCGGAGGGCAAGCGGGTCTGTCTGATGGGGTCTGTCATTCTCGTCCTGAAAAAAGGAAAGGCTGCCGGGCAGGCAGCCTGATGGGGTGGAGCGGCCTGTCAGTCCGTGTTGCCGCCAGCAAGGGCGGCGCGGACAGCATCCTTGATGGCATCTTGGGTCGCGGGCACGGTGCGGTAGCGTTCGCGGCGTTCGAACAGGTCGGCCATGTGGGGCGGCAGGGCCGGGTGGATACCGGTTGCAGCCACCATGGCATCCGGGAACTTGGCCGGATGGGCCGTGGCTTCCGCCACCATGGGAATACCCGGCTGGCGGAACCGCCTGCCAGCCTCGATACCGATAACGCTGTGCGGGTCCGCCAGATAGCCCGAGCGCTGGTGCACGGAACGGATAGCCGCTTCGGTCTGGGCGTCATCCAGAGCCAGACCGGAAAACAGGGTGCGTGCGCGCTCCCATGCCTCGGCCGGAATATCCATATGCCCGCTGGTGCGGAAACCGGTCATGAGTTCAGCGCAGTGTTTTGCGTCGCGTCCAAGCAGTTCGAACAGAAGACGCTCGAAGTTGGAAGAGACCTGAATATCCATTGAGGGCGAAAGGCTGGGCACCACGCCTTTGATGGTCATGTCGTTGGCGTTGAGGAAGCGCGTCAGGATATCGTTGCGGTTTGAGCCCACGCACAGATGGCGGATGGGCAGGCCCATACGGCGCGCCGCCCATGCGGCCAGAATGTTACCGAAATTGCCGGTGGGCACGGCAAAAGAGACTTCGCGCTCCGGCGCGCCAAGGGCGAGGGCTGCATGGACATAATAGGGAATCTGGGCGGCAATACGCGCCCAGTTGATGGAGTTGACGGCCGAAAGGTTCATCTCCCGGCGGAAGGGCATGTCCGCGAACAGCGCCTTTACCAGATCCTGACAGTCGTCAAACGTGCCTTCCACCGCGAGGTTGGCCACGTTGGGTTCCAGCACGGTGGTCATCTGCCGGCGCTGCACCTCCGAGGTGCGGCCTTTGGGGTGCAGGATGACAACGGACAGGCGTTCGCGCCCGCGGCACGCCTCGATGGCGGCGGAGCCCGTATCGCCCGAAGTCGCGGCCACAATGGTCACGCGCTCGTTGCGCTGGGTCAGAACATGTTCAAACAGGTGGCCGAGCACCTGCATGGCCATGTCCTTGAAAGCCAGCGTGGGGCCGTGGAACAGTTCCTGCACAAACAGGCCATCATCAACCTGTGTGAGCGGTACGGTGGCGGGGTGGCTGAAACCGGCATAGGCCCGTTCGCACAGGGTCTTGAGGGTTTCGAAGCTGATATCAGGCCCCGTGAATGGCGCCATGACACGGGCGGCCAGTTCAGGGTAGGGCAGCCCGCGCAGGGCCTGCCAGTCGGAAAGGGAAAATTCCGGCCATGTCTCGGGCAGGTAAAGCCCGCCATCCTCGGCCAGGCCGGTGAGCAGCACATCGGAGAAGGAAAGGGCGGGGGCATTCCCGCGGGTCGAAATGTAACGCATGGACGAGAGTATATCCTGAATGGCGTGTGCCGCGAAGTGGCCTTGTGGAACATTTGTCCCGCCCGCCGCCGGGTGGAGCGGTGCGGGGTAAATGGACAGGGGTTAGTGGGTGGGGGGCGTTGTGG